>CALXVA010000015.1 GCA_944391835.1 uncultured Clostridia bacterium
ATAACCTTTAATGTTTCTTGTCCTAAATATTCATCTATACTAACACCATTTATAGTAATTGTTCCTTTTCCTTCTACTAGTCTAACTCTTGCAATAGAGCTTTTTCTTCTTCCTGTACCATAAAACATTATTTTTTCTGTTTTTGCTTTAGGCATTTTACATATCCTCCTTTATTAAAATTTCCAAACTTCAGGTTTTTGAGCAGCATTTTCATGCTCTTCTCCTGCATATACTCTTAATTTTTTAAGCATTTGTCTTCCTAAACTATTGTGTGGAAGCATACCTTTTACAGCACGCATCATCATTTGCTCAGGACTCTTGTTTAATAATTCTCTTGCTGTAGTTTCTTTTAAACCACCAATATATCCAGAATGATTTCTGTATATTTTTTGGTCTAATTTCTTTCCAGTTAAAACTACTTTGCTACAATTTAATATTATAACGTTATCTCCAGTATCTAAGTTTGGAGTATAAGTTGGTTTATGTTTTCCTCTTAATAATTTAGCAGCTTCTGTAGCAACTCTTCCTAGAGGTTTTTCAGCTGCATCAATTATGTACCATTTTCTTTCAATTTCACTTTTTTTAACACTGTATGTTGTATTATTCATGGTAATATGTATCCTCCATTTCATAAATTAATTTATATATATGAAACCATAGTAAAAAGCTACCGGGGAGAAGCCTCTTTTCTGGTCATATTCAATTTAATGCTATAATATTTTATAACAAAATTACATAAATGTCAAGGATATTTTGCGATTTTGCTTGACAAATACGAAAAAATGTAGTAAGATAATAAAGTCAAATAAAGAAGAAGCAATCCACTTCTCACCTTAACGTATAGGAAAAGGTAAGGAAATACTATTTTTAAGAAATGCAATAAGAAGTTTGTTAATAAAAATAAAACTTAATTTATATATTTTTTAAAATAGTAGAAAAAGTAATCTAGCGAGAAGAATCCACTAAATAATGTGCAAAATGTGGAAAACAAAGCCTAAAAAACGAAGATTACTGTAAATATTGTGGGTTGATTTGTCTTTACAAATCAATTTTTTTTGTGCTATTTAGCACGTAAGTTTTTGGAGGTGTTTTATATAAAACAAGAATTACCTATTAATGAACAAATAAGAGCAAGAGAAGTTCAAGTAATTGATGAACAAGGAGCAAAAAAGGGAGTAATGAAGCTTAATGATGCTTTAGACTTAGCCTACGAAAAAAAATTAGACTTAGTTTTAGTGGCGCCAAATGCCGAACCACCAGTTTGTAAGATAATGAATTATGGTAAATACAAGTTTGAGCAAACTAAGAGAGAAAAAGAAGCTAAGAAAAAGCAAAAAGTGTTAGAAGTAAAAGAAATAAGAATAACACCAAATATAGAGCAACATGACTTCGAATTTAAAGTAAAAAATGCAAGAAAATTTATTGAAGATGGTAATAAGGTAAAAATAACAGTTAGATTTAGAGGAAGAGAACTAAATTACGTAAAACTTGGAGAAGACAATTTAAATAAATTTATTGATGCATTATCAGATATTGCTAGTCCAGAAAAGAAAGCAATACTTGAAGGTAAGAATATGTTTATTATATTAGCAAAAAAAGCTTAAAATTGTTGATAATATATAAAAATATTATATATAAATTAAAATTGCAAGGAGGAGTATTTTATGCCAAAATTAAAAACAAATAAAGCAGCAAAGAAAAGATATTCATATACTGCTACAGGAAAAGTAAAAAGAACAAAATCAAATAGAAGACATTTATTAGCAAATAAAACAGCAAGAGCTAAATCAAGAGGAAAAGTTATGGATGCTTATGCAGATAAAACATGCGAAGCTGGTATTAAGAGAATGTTACCATACGGCAACTAAAAATTCAAATGAAAAACGGCGTCTTGCTTTGTTGAACTTCATAAAAATTTTTTCGATGTACACTCGTACTATCTCAAAAATTTTTATTCGTTCGCCTAGCAATACTTGTTTTTGATTTGAATTTACATAAAAAAGTTAATAAAACAAAAAAATCAAGGAAGGTGAAAATAAAATGGCAAGAGTAAAAACAGCAATAATTACACGTAAAAAACATAAAAAAATATTAAAAAGAGCAAAAGGATACTATGGTGCAAAACATTATAGATTTAGAATGGCTAAACAAGCTGTTATGAAATCAGGAATGTATGCATACGTTGGTAGAAAAGATAAGAAAAGCAATTTTAGAAAATTATGGATAGCAAGAATAAATGCAGCTGCAAGAATGAATGGACTAACATATAGCACTTTAATAGCTGGACTTAAAAAAGCTAATGTTGTAATAAATAGAAAAATGTTAGCAGATCTTGCAATAACAGATCCAAAAGCTTTTACAGAATTAGCTAATGTTGCTAAAAAAGCTTAAATAAAAAATACAATAAAAAAAGAGAGACAAAGTTATAAAAACTTAAGTCTCTTTTTTTATTGTATAGGAAAAATCGCAGATTTTTGCTATACAACAAGGTTAAGTTTCTTATAAAAAAATATTGTAATATTAAAATACTAATGATAGAATATAAAAGAATAAAATATATTGACGGAGGTATGTATGAGAATTGGAATTGATATGGATGGAGTATTAACAGATTTGACGAGATTCGTAACTGACTATGGCATAAAATTTTGCTATGAAAACAACATAAAATATAGAATACATCCTGAAGAGTATAATGAAGCAAGTGCATTAGGTGTATCAGAGGAGAATGCAGATAAGTTCTGGAATAAATATCTACCATATTATGCAACAGAATATCCTACAAGAGAATTTGCAAGTGAAGTAATAAAAAAGCTAAAAGAACAGAATGAAATATATATAGTAACAGCTAGAAATGAAGATGGACTTCCACAAGAGCTACACGGAAAAATGAAAGAATTTGTAAATGCTTGGTTAGAGAAAAACGAAATACAGTATGATGAGATAATCTACACCAAGGGTAGTAAATTACCATTTTGCATAGAAAATAATATAGATATTATGATTGAAGATGCACCAATGAATGTAAAAGATATATCAACTAAAATACCAGTTCTTTGCTTTGATAACTCATATAATAAGGGAATAGAAGGAGAGAACATTACAAGAGTATATAGCTGGTATGATGTGCTAAGAGTAATAGAAAGCAAATAGGCATTAGGTTATATTTTGAAGATAAAAAGTAATTGTATAAGCCAATGAGTAGCTCTAAAAAAATTATATAGAAAATGGAATGGAGAGTGATTTGAATATAGAAATTCTTGAAAAATTTTGGTAGGGAATCTTAAATCCTTTTGAGGGCGCTACCAAAATTTCTCATAGAATTTCTATGAAAATCAGCTGGACCGACATTTTCTATATAATTTTTTTAGAGCTACTCATTGGCAATAAAAAATAAATATATGCTGTAGTGATAACATTCACTTTTTATTAACTAAACTATTGCTTTTTTATTTTTGGCTTAGCTATTAGTGAAGCAAGGTATCCAAAGAAAACTGCAGCTGCAATACCACCAGCAGAAGCTTTTACTCCACCAATAAAAGCACCAAGAAGACCAGAGTTTTGAGCCTCGGTTATTGCACCTTTTGCCAAGTTCGCACCAAAACCTAGTAAAGGGACAGTTGCACCACATCCTGCAAAATCTATTACATATTGATATATTCCAAGTGCTCCTAAAATTACTCCAGTAGTAACAAAAATAACTAATATTCTAGCAGAAGTTAGCTTCGTTTTATCTATTAGTATTTGCCCAATAATACATATTAAACCACCAACCACAAAGCATCTTAAAAGTTGCATCCAATCTATACTCTGTAAAAAATCCATTTTAAACTTTATTCCTTGTATATTAAATTTAGGTTTTTAAAAAGGTTCTACCTATAAACCTATTCAAATTCTTAAAATCGCTAATGTATTCCTAAAAAAGATAATTTAACTACAACAATCAAGAATTTAATTATCTAAATTTTCAATAGCAACTGCATGTGCTATTCCGGGAATACTTTCACCTTGTTGTGAGCTAGTTGAGTTCATAAGAGCGCCAGTGGCAATAAGCAATAATTTGTTAATTTTCTTTTCTTTAAGCATTTGATAAAAATATCCAGAAAAAACTGTAGCAATACAACCACATCCACTGCCACCTGAATGAGTATCTTGCATTTCTTTATCAAATATAAGTACACCACAATCGTCATAATTATTTTTAATATTATATCCTTTAGTCTCAGCAAGTTCTGTTAATATTTCTTTTCCAACATATCCTAAATCTCCTGTGATAATTGCGTCATAATAACTTGGCTTTCTACCAGTATCTTTAAAATGAGTAACTAATGTATCTAAAGCAGCTGGTGCCATCGCCGCACCCATATTATTTGCATCTTTAACCCCCATATCTACAATTTTACCTGGTGTAACGTAGGTTATTCTAGGACATGGTTTACCAAGGTTGCTATTTGATAGTATTACAGCACCTGAACCTGTTACTGTCCACTGTGCAGATTGAG
This sequence comes from uncultured Clostridia bacterium, assembly GCA_944391835.1. Classification (GTDB taxonomy): domain Bacteria; phylum Bacillota; class Clostridia; order TANB77; family CAG-508; genus CALXVA01. Next base: position 4,503 of record CALXVA010000015.1, read on the forward strand.
GTCTTTGGTTTCCAAGCTCTAATGGAAATCTAAACTGCTTTTCTGCACTACAAAAGTGACTAGATGTAGCACAAATTACATTTCTTGCCGCATGAGAGTCAACAAAGGTACTGCCTAAACACATACCTTCTGCAAAAGTAGAGCAAGCGCCAAATATACCAAAAAATGGAATGTTAGTTTCCCTTAAGCCAAAACTTGAAGAAATACATTGATTCAATAAGTCACCAGCAAAACAATAGTCTATATCTGTACTAGCTATGCCAGATTTAGCTACTAATGCACTCACATTTTCTTTAATAATTTTACTTTCAGCTTTTTCCCAAGTTTTTTCTCCCCAGAACTCATCTTCCAAGCATTGGTCAAAATACTTTGCAAGAGGACCTTCTGCCTCTTTTGGACCAACTATTGAGGAAGTTTCTAATATATATGGAGCAGAATCTAATTTTATAGTTTGTAATCCAATTTTCGTCATAATTGTTTTTATTGTAATCTCCTTAAATAAAATTTAGGTTTTTATGTGGTTTTACCTATAAACCAATTTCTAAAAAAATTAAAGTACGAGTATAAATTTGATATTTATACAAAAAATGTAGCAATAATTCCTACTATTACAGATGCAGAAATACCAAATACAAGTACTGGCCCTGCTACAGTAAACATTTTTCCTCCAACACCCATTACATATCCTTCTGATTTATACTCTATAGCAGGAGAAACGATAGAGTTCGCAAATCCAGTTATAGGTACAAGTGAACCAGCACCTGCAAATTTTCCTATTTTATTAAAGATATTAAGCCCTGTTAAGAATGCTGCAATTCCAATTAAAATTATAGAAACAATAGTAGATGAACTAGTAGTATCAAGCCCCTTATACTGGCAGAAATCAAATATAATTTGCCCAATTGAGCATATTAGCCCACCTACCCAAAAGGCATTAAAACAATTTTTCAAAATAGGGGAATTAGGAGATTTTTGATCTACATAGTCTAAATATTCTTTTTTAGTGTCAATACTTTTCATATTTACCTCCTAATCTCTATCTCTATCAATAACAAATGATAAATCTAAATCAACATAATATTGAATTAATTTACGTCCATCAATTTTAGCCCTTTGGTCAACAACTCTAACTGATGATAAATAGTCTATTGTTTTAGATGCTTCACTTACTGCTTGTACAACTGCATCTTTCCATGAAACACTAGATGTTCCTGTAATACTTATATGCTTTTCAATACCCAATTAAAATCAACCTCCAATTTGTATATTTTCAATTATATATTTTCCAATAATTTTCAAAATATTCAAAAAATAAATATTTATAAGCAAAAAAAATGTAGGTTCTTAAACCTACATTTATTACGCGTAATAAAATATATATAAACATAAATCTCATAGAGTTATGCTCTAGTAACTTTTCCAGAACGTAAACATTTTGTACATACATTTATAGTTTTTGGACATCCATTTACTATAGCTTTAACTCTTCTTAAATTTGTTCTAAAAGTTCTAGAAGTTCTTCTACTAACATGAGAACGAGCTATACTTATTTTATTTCCGTGTGCTATTGATCTTTCACAAATTTCACATTTAGCCATTTTTTTGCACCTCCTATATTGAATAGATAAAATTGACTATTTATAACTATATCATAAAAATAGAGAAATAGCAAGTGTTTTGAGCAAGTTTTTTTGCTACAGCTGAATTTAGTCCAAAAGAATACCAGCTTTTTGGTTATGTAGAAAATTTTGTTACAATTCATAGCTTTAAATATTCCATACAATGTAATTAGATAAATAAAATTACTGTATCAAATCCTGTACGACTTTCCCGGCAATTAATAGACCTGCAACAGAAGGAACAAAGCTAATACTTGTTGGAGTGCTTATGTTTGTTTTTCTAGGCTCTTCTTTAGAGTAAAGAACAGTAAGCTTAGGAATGTTTAATTTTTTAAGTTCTTTTCGAATAACCTTAGCAAGAGGACAAACTGAAGTCTTATAAATATCAGTTATTTCAAATTTACTTGCATCTAATTTGTTTCCTGTACCCATACAAGAAATAATTTTTATGTTATTTTTATTGCAATATTTAATTATTTCCAATTTAGCCGAAACAGTATCTATTGCGTCAACAACATAATCTATATGTGTAGTTTCATTCATTATTTCTTCGATATTATCTTTATTAACAAATTCCTTAAGCTTTGTAACCTTAGCTAATGGGTTTATTTTTAAAATTCTCTCTTCTTGAACATCAACCTTAGCTTTTCCTACAGTTTCGGTATCTGCAATTAGTTGTCTGTTTATATTTGTAATATCAACAATATCTTTATCTATAATGCACATATTTTGGATTCCGGCTCTAACTAGTCCTTCTACTACATAAGAACCAACACCACCTAAGCCAAAAACAACTATATTAGAATTTTGCAATTTTTCTAAGCTTTCTTTACCAATTAGGGCTTCTGTTCTGTTAAGCCAATTTTTATTTTCTGCTTCGCTTTTCACATTAACCTCCATTTTAACAAAAAAGATTTACCATAAATTATAGCACAAATGGTGTAAAATGGTCAAAACACAAAACTTTGTTTGCAAAAGCACTTGCTTTTTTTTCATATTATGATAAAATATCTAAAGCAAAATTAAACGAAAAGAGGAAAAGGTATGATTTCATATATAAAAGGAAAATTAGAAGCAAAAAATATTGATAGTGTAATAATAGAAGTTGGAGGAATAGGATATAAAATATTTATGTCTGTAAATTCAATGGATAGATTAGGTGAAGCAGGAACAGATGTTAAAGTGTATACATACATGAGGGTAAGAGAGGATGATATAAGTCTTTTTGGATTTTGTACAAATGAAGAACTTAAAATGTTTGAGCAGTTATTAGGAGTAAGTGGTGTTGGCGCAAAATCAGCACTTTCAATATTAGCAAATATATCTCCATCAAGTTTTGCTTTGGCAATAATAACAGGAGATATAAATACACTCAAAGGATTGCCGGGAATAGGAGCAAAATCAGCACAGAGAATGATTTTAGAGTTAAAAGATAAAATGAAAACGCAAGAGGCAATTGAAACTGAAGTTGTACCAATTAAAACAACTATAAAAAGTGATAAGGCAAAAGATGCTATTGAAGCACTTCAAGTACTAGGATACTCAAGAAGAGATATTGAATTGATAATGGCTAAAATAAATACAGAAGAATTATCTGTAGAAGAGATTATTAAGCAAGGCTTAAAATATTTGGGAATGTAGCCTATAAACGATATTTACAAAAAAATTAATAAAGAATTTATAACTTTATATTTAGAGTAATATATATAATGACAACAATAAGTAAGTTAGTAACAATAAAATAGTAATTTTATGATTCTATAAAGTAAAAAGTAAGATGCAGAAAGAAGGAATAGTTAATGGATATAAGTAAGCCACTAGCATATAGAATGAGACCAAAGACTTTAGAGGAATACGTAGGACAAGAGCATATTTTAGGTAAGGATAAAATATTATATAGAACTATTAAGGCAGATAGATTATCTAGTATAATCTTGTGGGGACCTCCAGGGTGTGGAAAAACTTCTCTTGCTAGAGTTATAAGCAATACAACTAAATACAAATTTACAAGAATAAATGCAGTAACAGCTGGAATTGGTGATATAAAAAATGCAATACAAGAGGCTCAGAATTTGCTTTTAAATCCAAGTGGAAAATGCATATTATTTATTGACGAGATACATAGATTTAATAAATTACAACAAGACGCATTGCTTCCTTATGTAGAAAATGGAACTGTAATACTAATAGGCGCAACCACAGAAAATCCATACTTTGAAGTAAATAAAGCTTTAATATCAAGGTCAATGTTATGTAAGCTAAACCCACTCACAAAGGATGATATATATAAGGTGCTAAAAAGGTCATTAGTGGCAGAAGAGGGATTGGGTAGTTATAATATAAAGATAGAAGATGAAACATTAAGAAAAATAGCAGAGGTATCAAATGGAGATGTAAGAACTGCATTAAATGGCTTAGAAATAGCTGTACTTACAACCAATATGAGCAGCGATGGATATATACATATAACTAATGAAATTGCAGCTGACTGTATACAAAGACGAAAAGCAGTGTTTGATAAGAACGGGGATAGCCATTACGACAATATAAGTGCATTTATAAAATCAATGAGGGGAAGTGACCCAGATGCTACAGTATTTTATTTAGCAAGAGCTTTAGATGGAGGAGAGGACCCAGTATTCTTAGCAAGAAGAATAGTAATATTAGCAGCAGAAGACGTAGGATTAGCAGATCCAAACGCACTAGTTATAGCAACTTCTGCAATGCAAGCTGTAACAATGGTAGGAATGCCAGAAGCAAGACTAATACTATCAGAAGCAGCTATATATATGGCACGTGCTAAAAAATCAAATGCATCATACATGGCAATAAACAAAGCATTAGAAGATGTATCAACAAAAGATACAGGAGAAATACCAATGCATATTAGAAATGCACCAGCAGAAGGAATGAGCGAGTTTGGTTATGGTGAAGGATATAAATACCCACATAATTATCCAGGCCACTGGGTAGAACAACAATACTTACCAGACAAAATGGTAGGAACCAAATATCTTGGTGAAATTTAGGAAAAATCGTTAAAAAAATGAAAAATCTTATAAAAAACGATTTTTCCTATATAATAAAAAGTGTGGACAAAAAGGAGTGTCCCTTTTGTCCACAAAATTATTTCTCTTCTATTGTTACAGAATTTCCGTAATCTGTTGAGTCTGAATCATTAGCGTCAGAAACCGACTGAATTTTTTTTGTACGTTTTTTATCGTCTTTAAACATCTCTGATGCTGCACCTAAGCCAGATAGTGCACCAGTTGCCTCAAATGGTATAAATATTTTATTTGCTTCACCATTTGCTACTTCTTTTAAAGCTTCTAAAGATTTAAGTTGTACTAATTTCTCATCTGGTTTTGCTCTCATCATAGCATCATATACCATGTGTACTTCTTCAGCCTTAGCTTCAGCTACTTTTTTTATTGCTTCTGCTTCACCGGCAGCTCTTCTAATACGTGCTTCTCTATCAGCTTCAGCCTCAAGAATAGCAGCTTCTTTTTTACCTTCTGCAAGTGTAACAGCAGATTGTCTTTCACCTTCTGCTTGAAGAATCAAAGCTCTTTTATTTCTTTCTGCATTCATTTGTTTTTCCATTGCGTCGCGTATATCTGGTGGTGGAGTAATATCCTTTATTTCAACTCTGTCGATTTTACAACCCCATTGGTCTGTAGCTTCATCAAGTAATACTCTTAACTTATCATTAATTGCATCACGCGAACTAAATGTTGAATCCAAATCCATTTTACCAACAATATCACGAATTGTAGTAATTGCTAGGTACTCAATACCTTTCTTTAAATTTTGAATTTCATATACTGCCTTTGCAGGGTCTGTTACTTTATAGAATACAACTGTGTCTATTGTAATTGTAACATTATCTTTTGTAATAACACCTTGTGGTGGTATGTCCATAGTTTGTTGCTTTAAACTTACAACACTACGAACGTGATCAAAGAATGGAACAATTATTGTAAGACCAGCATCTGCTATTTTATAGAATTTACCAAGTCTTTCAATAATGTATACCTCTGATTGTTTTACAATTCTGATTGTTTTAAATGCAATAATTAAGATAATAACTAGTAGTACACCTAAAAATATCCATGTTCCCATAAACATCCTCCTAAAATATATTAATAAATTTTTTTATCATAAATTAAATGGTATATTATTATAATTTAAGTTATACTTTTTAATGCTTAGCTCCAAAAAGCTTAACCTTAATAATAATCTGAATTTTACTTTACAACAGCTTTTACGCCGTCAATTTCTACTATTTCAACCTCTGTGTTTTCTGGAATGTCTTCATCTGTAGCAGATTTTGCAGACCAAACATCTCCATCAATTTTAATTTGTCCAGTACCTTCAATATTGTTTATTTTTGAAATAACAATTCCTTTTTTTCCAATAATTGAATAAGCATTAGTTTTTACTTCTTTTGGCACCTTGATGAATTTATCTACAAGTGGTCTTGTAAAAATTAAAAGAAGTGTAGATGTTATAATAAATACTAAGGCTTGAATAAGTATACTGTCAGTAATAAAGCTTGTAACCATTGCTAAAAGAGCACCAATTCCAAGCCAAAAAACTAAAAAGCCGATAGTTGCCATTTCAATTATAAAAAATACTCCTGCAGCTATTAACCAAAATACCCACATAAAAACCTCTCTTTTCTGACTAAACGTCTATTAAAGTGTAGAGCTAAAAGCCCTAACAATACTATTATACTATATATTTATGAAAAAAGAAATACAAAAATGCAAAATAATGTAAAATGTAGTTACAAGATAATGGTTTTGTAGAAATTTAGGTTCTAACCCTAGGTAATATGTATATTTAGAGAATTTTTTTGTTCATTGGTGTCGCAAACATATAACCAGAATTAAAAAATAAATTTTTTAATTCTGCTCGTTTGCTCCAAATCGCACTCGCTTCAAAGAAGCTCGTTTGGTCGCTTACGCGTCACTACAAAAATTTTCTAAATATACATATTACCTAGAGTTCGTTTCAAAACCAATAACCAGTAATGAGTAATGCCTATTTTCTGTATATTAGGCTAGAAAAATGTTATAAAGTATGATATAGTAATAATGCAATTCACGGTTTGGATAAAAGCTATGAATAGTAATATAAAACTAAGAAATTAGGAGGTTTTATGTTAGATTTAAAACAAGACGTTCAATATGTTAAAGGCGTTGGACCTAATAATGTGGTACTTTTGCAAAAACTTGGGATAAATACTTTAGAAGATTTAATAACTTTTTTTCCAAGAAATTATGAAGATAGAAGCAAGCCTAAAAAGATAAATGAGTTAGTAGATGGCGAAGAGGCCTTAATAGATGTTATATGTGCAAGCAATATGAATGAAACTAGGTTTGCGCGTAATAAGGTTATGTTAAAAATGTTAGTTAGAGACGATACAGGAGATTGCGTGCTTACGTGGTTTAATCAAACATATTTAAAAAACAAATTTAAAGTGGGCGAAAGGTATCAGTTTTATGGCAAAGTAAACATCAAATATGGAAGAATAGAAATGACAAGGCCTGTATTTGACAAAGAAGGTCTTAGCAAGAACACAGGAAAAATAATACCAATATATCCACTTACATTTAACCTATCACAAAATAAATTGCGAAACATAATTGAAAATGGACTAAAGGTAGCTTTAGGAAAGCTTGAAGAAACAATACCTGAGTATATTTTAAAAGAATATAATTTAGAAGAAATAAATAAGGCAACAAAGCAAATTCATTTTCCAGATGACTTTACAGAGTACAGTAAAGCCAGAAGAAGATTTGTATTTGAAGAATTGCTAACAGTACAACTTGCATTGTCAAGCTTAAAATCTAGGTATGACAAGGAAGTTGATGGAATAGAATTTGACAAAAATGTAAAAATGTCTGACGTTATAAATTCACTTCCATTTAAGCTAACAAAAGCACAATTAAGAGTACTAGAAGAAATAGATAGAGATATGGAAAGTAACAAACCCATGAATAGATTATTGCAAGGAGATGTAGGCTCAGGAAAAACTATCGTGTCAATTATATCTTCATATAAGGCTGCAAAATGTGGATATCAAACTGCAATAATGGCACCAACTGCAATACTTGCAGAGCAACATATAAATAATTTTACTAAAACTTTGGAAAAGTTTGGAATAAGGTGCGAACTATTGCTAGGTGGAATGAGAGCAAAGAAGAGGGCAGAGGTTCTAGAAAAGTTAAAAAATGGAGAAATAGATATATTAGTTGGAACACACGCTCTTTTAGTTGAAGATGTAGAGTTTAAAAATTTGGGACTAGTTGTAACAGATGAGCAACATAGATTTGGTGTAAGGCAAAGAGCAAGTATTGTTGGAAAAGGAGCAAATCCAGATGTGCTAGTAATGACAGCAACGCCAATTCCAAGGACATTAGCACTAATTTTGTACGGAGACTTGGACATATCAATAATAGATGAACTACCACCAAATAGAAAAAAGATAGAAACCTATCCAGTAACAAAAAATTATGAGAGAAGAGTAGAGGAATTTATCAGAGCAAATGTACAAAAGGGAAGACAGGCGTATGTGGTGTGCCCACTAGTAGAAGAAAGTGAGGAATATGAAAATTGTAAATCAGCTACAGAACTTGCAGAAGAGTATCAAAACAAAATATTTCCAGAACTTAATGTGGCATGTTTGCATGGAAAAATGAAACAAAAAGATAAAGACGAAATTATGGAAAAATTTAAAGATGGCGAAATACAAATCCTAGTCTCAACAACTGTAATAGAGGTTGGTGTAGACGTACCAAACGCAAACATAATGGTAGTACAAAATGCAGAGAGATTTGGCTTAGCTCAGCTACATCAGTTAAGAGGCAGGGTAGGAAGAGGAGAGTATCAATCGTATTGCATACTAATATACGAAGGTAACTCAAAAACAACAAGAGAGAGAATGAAAACAATGAAAGAAACCGACAATGGATTTATAGTAGCGGAGAAGGACTTAGAACTAAGAGGCTCGGGCGAATTCTTTGGAACTAGACAACACGGCTTACCAGAATTCAAAATTGCAAACCTATTCGAAGACGTAGCAATTTTAAAAGAAGTACAAGACTTAGCACAAAAAATTGAAGAAGAAGACCCAAGACTCGAAAAGGTGGAAAATAGAAAACTACATAAGCTAGTTGAAGAAAAATTCGAAGATAGGATTAGTATATGATGGCACTTTGGTGCCTGTCACAAAAGTGCCATTTGGCACCTTGGGGGACAGGTTAAAAGGAGGATTAAAATGAGTAGAAAAATTTGGAAAGCAGGAACATTTATATACCCACTTCCAGCCGTTATGGTGTCTTGTGGAACTATGGAAAAAGCGAATATTATGACAGTTGCGTGGACAGGAATTATTAACACAAATCCAGCAATGTGCTATATTTCTGTAAGGCCAGAGAGGTATTCATATAATTTGATAAAGGAACAAGGGGAGTTTGTAATTAATCTTACAAATGAAAAATTAGCATTTGCAACGGATTGGTGTGGAGTAAAGACTGGCGCTAAAGTAGATAAATTTAAAGAAATGCATCTTACTAAGGAAAAAGGAGAATTTGTAAAATGCCCAATAATAAAAGAAAGTCCTGTGGCAATAGAATGCAAGGTTAAAGAAATAAGAGAGCTTGGAAGTCATCACATGTTTATTGCAGAGGTACTATCAATAGATGCAGATGAAAAATATATAGATGAAAAAGGAGCTTTTGATATTTCTAAATGTAATTTAATTGCATACTCAAATGGGCATTATTATAGTATGGGAAGGAAAATTGGTAGGTTTGGCTTTTCTGTGCAGAAGCAGAAACAGAAACAAAATCAGAAACAGAATAGGAAAAGAAAATAGAAAAGTATATTAGCTAAGGACAGGTCTAAAAAGACTTGTCCTTAAAATTTAGGTTGCTACAATAAGAAAAAAGATATGTCTCAATCAGACCTGTCCCGAAAGATGACAAGCATGTCCAAATCAGACCTGTCCCCGAAGGTGACAAAAGTGTCGGAAAAGAGCCTGTCCCAAAACCCGACAGCTTTGTCGCAAAAGAGCCTGTCCCCGAACCCGACAAAAAATGATTGACATTTTAGCAAAAAGGTAGTAAAGTATAGGTATGTACGAAGTTTTATCCTTTAGTTAATTAAAGAAAGGAGCACACTATGGATAAAATTTATATTCCGAAACGGTTTAAGGGCAGAACGGGTTATCATATCTTTGTTGATAGGTTTTGCCGTGCAGGTCCAGAAATTCCTTATGTTGAAGGAAGGAGAATCAAGCAGTGGAACGATACTATGCCTGATTGGTGGCCTGACCAGGATGGCGAGTACAGGAACGAGTATTTTTATGGAGGCAATCTTAAAGGGATAATTCAAAAGTTGGATTATCTGGAAAAGCTTGGAATCAATTTGCTATACTTGAGTCCAATTTCTATGACAAAGACAAATCACCATTACGATGTGTGTGATCAAAGAATAATTGATCCGTACATTGGTGATTGGAATGATTTTATTAGACTTTGCTTTGAAGCTCATTTAAGAAAGATGCTTGTTGCTGTGGACCTTGTGTTTAATCACATGGGAGCATGGAGCGAGTTTTTCCAAAGAGCTTTGAATGGTGACGAGAAGTACAGGGAATGGTTCGAGTGGGATTACAATGGCAATCCTGTGTATTGGTATGGATTTAAGGATATGCCTCAGTGCAATAAACTTAATCCAGACTACCAAGAGTATTGTTGTAGTGTTGTCCAAATGTACATTGAGAAGGGTGCTGACTGCATACGTCTTGATTTAGGTGAGACTCTTCCAAAAGAGTTTCTCATAAAAATTAAGGAAAAAGCAAGAAGCATAAATCCTGAAGTGCTTATTGTAAGCGAAATGTGGGATTTCGCCATAAATAGGGGCAACCCTCAAATTTATGACGGGCAAGTGGATTCCGTTATGAATTATCCATTTACTGATGCAATTCATAGATGGGTACGGTATGGCAATTACTTGCACTACGGTGCATACACAAGGAACATTGCAAAGTACCCGTTAGAGGTACAGGATGTTCTGTGGAACCACATAGACACACACGATACTCCTCGAGCACTTAATATGCTTCAAGGAAGAGGAATGCTAGAAAATCCGTATCAAGGACAGATTTGGAACATTGAAGATCCGTGGAGAGGCTATAATAGTTTCGACACTTTCGGCTTTAGAAAGTGGGAATCTGAAAATGATTACTGCTTGAACTGGGAGGCGATAAACAGGCTGAAACTGGCCACTCTTGCACAGTATATGTCCAAAGGAATTCCAATGACTTTCTATGGAACAGAAGCTGGAATAAGTGGCAACAAGGATCCATTTAATCGCAAGCCATATCCTTGGAAAAATGAAAACCTAGAACTTTTGGAATATTACATCCAGCTCGGGCACTTAAGGAAATCTCTTAAGAATATTTTGTCTGATGGAGATATGCAGACCTATATTAATGAGCAAATCCTTGAAATTACAAGGAGAAGCAAATATGGAATTGTTGTTACTGTGATAAACAGAACTAATTCCGAGCAGTATATTGGTGTAAATATCCCTAATAGCAAAGTTATCTTTAGCCTGAACGGGAGCGATTCCAGTGTTCTGAAACCGTACGGAGCGATTGTTTATACGATTGCTACGTATACCATCATCTATTAAAATACCATGAAGCTACAAGCTGTGGACCAAAAAAGTTAATAAAAGTATTGTCGATTTTTGTTTTACAATGGAGAATATAAAGGAGGGATAAAATGCGAGGCCTAATAGGTCTCGCATTTTTAAACGAATTTGCCGTAAAACTATTGACATTTACATAAAAAAACAATATTATATATAGGAAAATTGTAGAATTTTGAAGAATAGGAGAGAACTAAATGGACGCAAAAATGCTAACCTCAAAAATGGGTGGAGAATTAGTAAGCTTTAAACTAAATGGCGAAGAAAGAGTCCACCAAGGACCAGATTGTGTAGACGAAAATGGAAAAGTGTATTGGAAAAGACATTGGCCAGTACTATTTCCAGTAGTAGGTAAGCTAAAGCTAAATAAAACAATTATAAATAGTAGAATATTTGAAATGCCACAACACGGTTTCGCTAGAGATTTTGAGTTCGAGCCAATAACAAAGCTAGATAATTTTCATTCTTATGTTTTAAGAAGCAATAAAATTACAAAAAATAGATATCCTTATGACTTTGAACTATATACAACATACAGACTAGATGAAAATAAATTAACTACTATATATAAAGTTATAAATACAGGAGATGTAACTCTTCCTTTCGGAATAGGTGGACACCCAGGATTTAAAATAGATCAAGAAGAACTAAAAAAAGAAAATTATTATTTAGAATTTGAAGAAGATGAAGACAAAATTCACTTTTTGTATTTAGTAGATGGACTAGTAGGAACAGAATATGCTAGAAATCCAATGTTAGATAAAAGAAGACTTGCTATAGGCTCAACTACATTTAATAATGATGCTTTAATTATGAAAGGAATCACATCAAAAAAGATTAGCTTGATGAATAAATCAACAGGCAAAAAACTACTTACAATGGACTTTACAGGTTTTCCATACCTAGCAGTATGGTCAAAACCAAATGCACCTTTTATATGTATAGAGCCTTGGTATTCAACTGCAGATACTATAAAAAGTACAGGCGTATTTATTCAAAAGCCAGATATTATATCATTAAAACCAAGTGAGACATTTGAGTGCAAATACACAGTAGAGTTCTTTTAATAGTATATACCAAAAGAGAATGTTCATAAAATTCTATTTTAGGAAAGAGCAATAAGGAGGTTTACTACGTGGAACAAATAATAAAGTTTATAGCACTATTGATAGTGATTTTAGGAGTTATAATGGTATATGATGCAAGAATTATAACTCGAAAATTATTTGGTTTTGGAGACCAAAACCAAGCAGCTTGGGGGTTAAAAATATTGGGCTTTATTGTGGCAATAATAGGAGCCTTAGTAATATTCTTTAATATGTAAAAAAATTACTATAAGTTATAATAGACTTATAGTATTTTTTTAGCAAAATTTCATAGTATAATAATCAGTAATTTTTTATTCTAGATATTAGTTATGTAAAAACACCTTTTTATCAAAACATAGAGGCAAAAAAGTCTTGTGCATTTAACATTATAAAATTTTACTTCTTTTATTGCACAATTATCTTTTTTATGATATAGTGATTCAAAAACTAAACGTTGAAAAAATAGGAGAAAAATATGTCGAGAAAAGCGAGAAGAGCAGAAGAAAAAGTTAAAGGAAAATTTTTATATAAAATAATAGTTGTTGCAATTTTAGTATGGCTTGCATTTCTAATTCTAAAATATGCACCAAACTATGTGAATACAGAAATAAGCGATAAAACAAACCTAGTTATAAACAATAGTAATGTAACAGGAGACCTAAAAAAGGATGTAATCATAGAAAATGGTGTAATATATGTATCTATGGAAGATATTGAAAACTTTTTTGACCCATACATATATTATGATGAAAAATATAATCAAATAATAACTACATCAGAAAACCAAGTTACTAGTATGGTAATAGGCGAAAATACTATGGTAAATAATGGAACTAGTGTGCAAACTTCTGGTACTGTTATAGAGCGTGATGATACTTACTATATTCCATTTTCTAGTTTTAAAGACACATACAATGTAGACATATCATATATAGAATCTACTAATACAATAACTGTAGATTCAAAAGATAGAAGATATGTACTAGCAGATAGTGCAAAAAATAGCAATGTAAAGGCATATCCAACAACATTTTCTAGAACGGTGGATACAATAGAAGAGAAAGAAACAGTTACGATAGTGCAAAATGCTGAAGGAAAGAATAATGTTGTTGATGGTTGGGTAGAAGTAAGAACTGATACAGGCAAGCTTGGTTATGTTAAAGAGAATACTTTGGGAGATGACTATGTAGTAAGAGAAACCATAGAAACGAAAAAGCAAATAGATGGAAAAATAAGCATGGTTTGGGATTACTATTCAGAATATTATACAGCACCTGATAGATTTGGAGAAGATATACAGGGAATAAATGTGGTAAGTCCAACATTTTTTACCTTGGTAGACGAAGGAAAAGGTGAAATATATGATAATGCTGGAGAAGCTGGAAAACAATATGTGGAATGGGCTCATTCAAATGGATATATGGTTTGGCCAAGCATATCAAATAATTCATATATAGAAACAACAGCAGAAATAATGAGAGACTATAACCTAAGGCAGGACTTAATAGAAAATATAATTAGCTTAATTGTACAATATGATTTAGATGGAATAAATATAGATTTTGAATATATGCATGATGAAGACAAAGATTTATTCTCAAGATTTATAATAGAACTTAAGCCTAGACTTAATGAAATGGGAGCTGTGTTATCTGTAGATGTTACTGCACCAGATGGTAGTGAAGAATGGTCTTTGTGCTTTGACAGACATGTGATAGGAGATGTGGCAGATTATATAGTGTTTATGGCTTATGACCAATACGGCAATTCCTCAGCAGTAGCTGGTACAAACTCTGGTTATGATTGGGTTAAGGCAAATGTAGATAAATTTTTAGGACAAGAAGAAGTAAAAGCCGAAAAACTTATTCTAGGGTTACCTTTTTATACAAGACTATGGGAAGAAAGTAATGGAAACTTAGAGGTATTTACAGTAGACATGAAGGATATAGAAGAGGTAATTCCAGAAGGAGTAAGCAGAACTTGGGATGATACTCTAAAACAATACTATGTTGAATTTGTAGAAGATGGTATAACAAACAAAATTTGGCTCGAGGATGCAGAGTCTATACAGGCAAAACTATCTTTGATAAACGAATATAACCTAGCAGGAGCAGCATATTGGGAATATGGCAGAGAATCAGACAGCATTTGGACTGTTATATCAGAAGATTTGGGAGTAGAGTAAGTTTTTTATAATTTATTATATTAAAAGGTAGTAGGTATTTTTATTATTTATGATTTCGCCCCCCAACATCGTACAAACTGTATAAAACTCACTATCGTTCGTCTAACAGTTTGTATACTTGTCGGTCCCCACCTTAAGGACTACATCATAAATAATAAAAATACCTACTACCTTTTATGCTAATAATAAGTCATAAAAAAAGCCTCACTAAAATATAATTAAGACAAGTATATTTTAGTGAGGTATTTTGGTATGGTAATTGGTTATATAAAACAAGAAAAAATTGAAAGTGGATTTTTTCCAAAAATAAAAGGAATAGAAATAAGAAAATTTGACAATAATTATGTAATAGCAATATCAAATAAAAATAAAGTGAAGATTCTAGCTAGGTATTTAGAAAAATTAAACATAGATACTGTAGTTTTCTCTAGAGAGTTAGAAAATGATTTTAAAGATGAAATTTGCTTATTGATGAGCAAACGCAAACTTAATGTGCTTAATGGAAAAAAACTTATGCAATACATGGATTTTGAAATAGTAAAATATATTTTAAATAAGCAGAATGCGACTATGAAGAAGGAAGATATCTATATTGTATTTAAAAGGGAACAAGGATTAGATTTAAATTTCTTAAAAAGATTTATAGAAAACTTTAAAACTGCAAATATAGTTACAAATGATATAGAAAGATTAAAAAATGTGCAAGATAATCTACTAGAAAATGATGGGATTTTAATAGCTGTTTCAAATAATAAGAAAAAGGCATTAAAAAGGGCTAAGTATATAATAAATGTAAATTTGAATAAAGAAGAACTAGAAAAATATGTAATTAACAGAAACAGTATTATAATAAACCTACAAGAAAATGTGAAGTATGATAGTCCTAGCTTTGATGGAATAAATATCAATTATCTTCAAATATCTTGTCCAGATGAATATCTAGAAAAGTTTGAGCTAATAGGAAATATTGAAGCAGACTTCGACTTAGTAAAATTGTATGAAAGTATACTTTTGTGTAGCAATATCCAAAAATTGGAGCTAGAGGATGTAAATGATAGAATAATCAAGGATGATATAAAAATAACTGGACTTATAGGTAATAATGGTCCTATTTTGGATGATGAGTTACAGAAAATTCACAAAGCAAATCTTGACAAAATGCGAAAATTAGTTTAATATATAAACTGTTGTTTAGAGATGAATTAATGTAATAGGAAGTTCCTATTACATTAAATGCATATTATACACATTTTTGTGGTACAAGAAAAATCTTAAACAACGATTTTCTTTTACAAAAAGGAGGGAGACAAATTGGATACAGAAAAAGAAGTATTATTAACTCAAGAAGGTTATGATAACTTAGAAAAAGAACTAGAGTATTTAACAACAGAAAAAAGAGCAGAAATTGCAGAAAGAATAAAAATAGCTTTAGGATTTGGAGATTTATCAGAAAACTCAGAATATGATGAAGCTAAAAATGCTCAAGCTGCAAACGAATCAAAAATAGCAGAGCTTGAGAACAAGCTTAGATATGCTAAAATTATAGATGAGTCTGAAATAGATACTAAAACTGTTCAAGTAGGAAATACAGTTAAAGTTTTAGATATGGAATTTAATGAAGAAGAATCATATACAATAGTTGGCTCAACAGAAGTTGACTTAAGCCAAAATAAAATATCAAACGAATCTCCAATTGGAGCAGCTCTTATGGGTGCTAAAAAAGGTCAAGTAGTAGAGGCTCAAGCTCCAGCTGGTGTTATAAAATATAAAATTATTTCAATTACAAAATAGTTTGTATAAGATAGTTGTGCATTATGCAATAGTACAAAGTAATTTAACCTAAAAAGGTGGTAAAATGAAAAACGAAATTATACAAAACTTAAGAGAACTGGACAAATTTAAAGAAATCATAGAACAAATTGAAACGAAAAAAACCCCGATAAATATATCGGGGTTAGTATTCGTTGGAAAATCACATATGATTTCTACTATTAAAGAAGATATAAAAAGACCGATTTGTGTTATTACATATAATGAATTACAGGCAAAAAATCTTGTAAAAGATTTAAGATTTTTTATAGATAAAGTAGAATACTTTGGAAAAAGAGAAATTGCCTCATACGACTATGTTTCAGAAAGCAAAGACTTGCCATATTCAAGAATAGAAGTACTAAATAAAATTAGAAATAAAGAAGTAAATGTTGTTGTAACCACAATAGAAGCAATAATGCAAAGTATGATACCAAAAGAAGCACTTTATAAAAATATACTCACATTTACGGTAGGAAGTGTGTTTGAAAATCCAGGATTTGTAGGAAAGAAAAATCTAAACAATTTAAAACAACTTTTACTACTTATGGGGTATGAAAGAAGTGATTTAGTAGAAAATAGAGGGCAATTCAGCATAAGAGGTGGAATTGTAGATATTGGTCTTACAGAAAAAACGGGTGTAAGAATAGAATTCTGGGGAGATGAGGTAGATTCAATAAGGTATTTTAATATATCTTCTCAAAGAACTACGGAAATGACTGAAAAGATAACTATATATCCTGCCCATGAATATATATTAGACTATGAAAGGGATAAAGAGGGTATACCAGAATATTCTAATATTGTTGCTAATATTTGTAATAAAATTAGAAACAAATATTTAGCAAAAGCTAATGAAATATATTCAAATGAGAATATTAAAGATGAAAGTGTAAATAAAGAAATTCAAAATAATAATATAAATGGGAACAGTAAAGATTATAACGTAAAAATAAGCGATGTTAAGATAAGTGATAAGTCGAAAGAAAAGGTAGAATCCGACATAGAAGCAATTCAAAATGGCGAATACATTAGCAAAATCGACAAGTATTTTAATGAATTTTATGGAAAAGTAGGTTCATTTTTAGATTATTTACCAAAAAACATATTATTATTTACAGATGAAAATTCAAAAATAAATCAGAGAATAGAAAACATACTAATAGAAAATAACAACTTAATAAAATCATTAGTAGAAAAAGAAAGATTTGTTCCAGAAGGAATACTAAACGTAAGTGAGTATAGCAGTGAAAATTGGAATAACTTATATAACGAAAAGCAGATTATATATTTAGAAGAAAATAATAGCAAGGAAGTAAACAAATTTGAATTTAACTATAGACAAGTAAATTTCTATAAATCAGAAATAGAAATACTGATAAACGACATAAAAAAATGGCAGAGTGAAAACAAAAAGATAGTAATCTTAGCAGGTGGTAAAGAATCTGTAGACAAAGTAAAAGAACTACTTAAAGAATACGAGATTGGAACAAATAGTAGACCTGTCCCAGAAAGTGCCAAATGGCACTTTAGTGACAGGCACCAATGTGCCATTTTAGAAGGAGGGCTTTCTTCTGGTTTTGAGTTCTATGATGCAAACTTGGTAGTTATTAGTTTAGCAGAGGCTTTTGAGGGAGAAGTTAAAAAGAGAAAAGCAAGTCCAACTTTTAGGCGAGGAGAGAAAATTGTATTTGCAGATTTAAAACCAGGTGATTATGTTGTGCACAAAACTCATGGTATTGGAGAGTTTGTTGGAGTAAATACAATAGAAGCAGATGGCGTTACCAAAGATTATATAAAAATAAGATACAAAAATGATGATATGCTTTATGTTCCAACAAATAACCTAGACAATGTAAGGAAGTACATCGGTGGAGGTGATACAGCTCCTACACTTAATAAATTAGGTAGCAAAGAATGGAGCAATACTAAGGCAAGAGTAAAGAAAAATTTACGAGAGGTTGCAAAAGACCTAATTGAACTATATGCTAAAAGACAGAAAATTAAAGGTTATGCTTTTAGTAAAGATACAGATTGGCAAAAGCAATTTGAAGAGAATTTTCCATACCAAGAAACAGATGACCAATTAAGATGTATAGATGAAGTAAAAAAAGATATGGAACAGCAAAGACCTATGGATAGATTACTTTGCGGTGATGTGGGTTATGGTAAAACAGAAGTGGCAATAAGAGCTGCTTTTAAGGCAGTTATGGATCATAAACAAGTAGCATATTTGGTACCAACTACTGTGCTTGCAAACCAACAATATGAAGGCTTTAAATCTAGAATGGAAAACTTTGGTGTAAATGTAGAGCTTCTAAACAGGTTTAGAACTAAAAAAGAACAAAACGAAGTTATAAAAAAGCTTAAACTTGGAGACGTTGACGTAGTTATAGGTACTCACAGAATCCTTAGCGAAGATGTGGTTTTCAAAAACTTAGGCCTACTTATTATAGACGAAGAGCATCGTTTTGGTGTAAAAGACAAAGAAAAAATTAAAAAGTTAAAAACCAGCGTTGACGTGCTTACAATGACAGCAACACCAATACCTAGAACACTACACATGTCAATTCTAGGAGTAAGGGATATGTCCGTAATATACGAGCCACCACAAAATAGAAGACCGGTTCAAACGTATGTTCTAGAATATGATGCAGAAGTTATAAAAGAGGCAATAACAAAAGAGCTTGAAAGAAATGGACAGGTATTTTATTTATATAACAATGTGGAAAGTATTCCTAAAAAAGCAATGGAAATTCAAGAATTAGTACCAGAAGCAAAAGTAGAATTTGCACATGGAAAAATGACAGGTAGAGAGCTTGAAGACATAATGGAAAGGTTTGTAAAACAAGAAATAAATGTACTTGTATGTACTACAATATTGGAATCTGGAATAGATATACCAAATGCAAACACTATAATAGTAGAAAATGCAGATAGGCTAGGCTTAGCGCAACTTTATCAAATAAGAGGAAGAGTTGGAAGAAGCGATAAGCAAGCGTATGCATATGTAACTTACAAAAGAGACAAACTTTTATCAGAAGTTGCAGACAAAAGGCTAAAAGCAATACGTGAATTTACTGAATTTGGCTCAGGCTTTAAAATTGCAATGAGAGACCTAGAAATAAGAGGTGCAGGAAGCCTACTTGGAGAAATACAACATGGACATATGGAACAAGTAGGATATGATACTTACTGCAACTTATTAGATCAAGTTGTAAAAGAAATGCAAGGCATAGAAGTAAATGAAAGTGACGAAGAACAAGAAATACAAATAGATATAGATGTTTCAAGCTATATACCAGATAGCTATATAGAAAATAGTAGTCAAAAAATTGAAGTATATCAAAACATTGCACTTTGTAGAACCGAAGAGGATATACAAAATGTAATTGACGAAATAATAGATAGGTATGGTATAATGCCAAAAGAATTAGAAAATTTAATCGAAGTAGCTAGAATAAAAGAACTATGTAGAATGACAGGAGTAGTTAAAGTATCAGAAAAGAAAAATATAATGATGCTAAATACACATTCAAACTCAAAGAGTGTAGTATTTTATTTTGATAAAAATAAATATAATCCTGAAATAGTGGACACACTAGTTAAAAAGTATGGTTATAACATCAAGTTCTCTGCAGGAATTGAGCCATATATTACATTAAAAATAGGAAATGCCACAGAGGAAGAACTAATAGAAAAAGTAAAGGAGTTTTTGAAAGAATGCAAGTAATTTCTAGTAAAGATAATGAAATAATAAAGAAAATAAGAAGCTTAAAAGAAAAAAAGTACAGAGATATAGAAAATAGCTATGTAATTGAAGGCATAAAGCTTGTAAAGGAAGCAATTATAGAAAAGGCAAAAATAAAGCAAATAGTAATTTGTGAAGAATGCTTAGATAATGAAATAGATAAAGATACTTTGTATGAAATTGCGAAATATGATGTGGTATATGTAACTGAAAAAGTTTTTAATTTAATAACTGATGTTAAAACTCCACAAGGAATTATTGCAGTTGTAGAGAAAAGTAATATAAAAAAGCAAATAGACTATTCACAAGATATAATAGTGGTACTAGATGGAATTCAAGACCCAGGAAATTTAGGAACTATACTAAGAACTGTGGATAGTGCAAATTTAAATCAAATAATATTATCACAAAATAGCGCAGACCCATATAATCCAAAAGTAGTTCGCTCTACAATGGGAGCAATTTTTAGGGTAAACATTATTGAATCAGATAACATAATGGATACTTTACAAGAAATTAAAAATAATAATTTTAAAGTAATGGTAACCGCTTTAGATGCGAAAAAAAGTATTTATAATGTCGACTATAACAAAAAAGCTATAATTATAGGAAATGAAGCAAATGGAGTATCAAAAGAGGTACAAGCATTGGCAGATGAAAAAGTAAAAATACCAATGCTTGGCAAAACCGAAAGTTTAAATGCTTCAGTTGCAACAGGAATAATGATTTATGAATATGTAAGAAGAAAAATATAATTTTACAATTAGGGGCGAACTTATTTGGCAAAAAAAGGGAGAGTTTGTATATGAAAAGAGGAATTTTAGTAATAATAGCAATAATTTTAGTATTGACTCTAATTTTAGGAATAAAAATTATAACGACAAATGGTAATAAAAATTATACACTTAGTGAAATAAGAATAAAAATTTTATCTGCTTATGAGTATACAAACTATACATATGAATACATACAAAATGGCGAAAAAACGACAAAATGGGTACGTGGCAATATAATTGTAACAGAAAACGACGAAACTTATTCGTGGATTGATGAAGATGCAATGTCTATGATAACAATAGACAAAACGGAGAATACATTTCTAATGACAAATTTAAATTCCTCCACAAAAGACCTTTTATTTAAAAAAGATTTTTTAGATATGAAATCAATTTTAAATAGATATGGAGATAACTTAGTATATCTTAGAAATGAAACATATAATGGAAAAAATTGCCTAAGAATTAGAGCTGGAGAAGATGCTCAATACCTAATTGATGAAGAAACAGGATTTGTGCTAAAATATGAAGAGGTTGATGGAGCTTTAGCAGAATTTAATATAGAAATAAATAATGTAACTGAAAAGGACGTAAAGTTACCAGATTTAAGTAAGTATGAAAGAGTTAGTTAATCTAGTGTGAGTGTTTTTCGAATTTTTTTGCTCCTTGGTGTCGCATCACTTCCAAAATTCTCAAAATACTCACACTAAATTAACTTAAAGTAAACTAAAAAAGGAGACCAACTATGAAAAGTCAATAGATTTTTGAAAAAATTTAAAAAAAATTTCACAGAATAAGGGTCAACTTT
>CALXVA010000016.1 GCA_944391835.1 uncultured Clostridia bacterium
TTTGTTTTAAATAGTAATTCTGTTACTATCTTTATAATTTAGTGTTGCACTTTTTTGTTTTTTTATTTATTTTTTATGAAATTTTTGAAAATCAAAATTTTCCATTTTTATTCTTCTTCCCAGGTCTTTCCTGCATCATTCGTCACATATACTGTTTTAGTTCCGTCATAAGAAATATTTTCTATTCTTCCATCATTTACGCTTGTAAATTCTATATCTGCTCCTCTATTTATTCTAATCCTACTATTTTCTTCTTTTTGAGTTGTCCAAGTCTTGCCACCATCATAAGTTATTGATGCTCTTAAATGTTCCCTCTGCCCCAATTCATTGCTAGTGCATATCATAGCAATGCCATTGTTTTTATCAAAGAAATTCATATACACAATATAGCCGTTTGTATCTGTTATTAGGCTGTTTTGCCAAGTTTCTCCTTTATCATCCGAGTATATTAAGCTAATAAATTCACCATTATTTTTTTCAAAAATAAGCTTATTGTCTCCTATATAATAGCTATCACTCGCAAATTCTCTGTCTGTGTTATAAATGTTAGAAAATTCTGCTGGTACTTCTATCCAATTTTCGCCAAAGTCTGTTGTAACATATACTGTATTTTCTATAATGTGATAAGAATATTGCTCTGATACTACTGATGGACGGTCATTCAAAATTGCTTCTACGTAGTTGTGAGGTCTTAAATAATATATATTTGCTCCTATTGAAATTGCAATTAAAATTATTACGATTACCAACTCTATAGTTGCTTTTATTGTATTTGATTTACCTGTTTTCACATTGTCTATATCTTGTTGCTCATCTTTTGTTTCTGAGTTAACTGTTTCATTAGATGTTGTAGCTACTTTATGTTTTACTATATTGTCCTTAATTTTCTTGATTACTATATACATAATAAATGCTATTAAACTAAAAACAATTCCAACTAGTCCCAATTCGCAACAATCAGATATTAAAGCTGTTAGTGTTCGTGGTACTATTTTTCCTGCGAACCTGCCTATAAATAATAAAACTGTAATAATACTGTAAAATATAATATGTTTTTTCTTTATTCCTTTATTCTTTTCTAAAATTCTACCAGTTAAAGCACCAATAAAATTCAAAAATACAAAACCACCAAAATCATCAATCCATAACATTCCGTTTCGATAATTAAGCCAAGTTGCAACTATATAAATTGGAAACATTAGTATTGTTGGTATAAAAAAGGCTTTGTTTTTATAGCCATATAATAAGCCTATTAAAAAACTTCCTATTACAATAGAATAATAATAAATATCTCCACCATGATTTTTAGATAATAACGGTATTGTGCATAATAAGAATGTCAATACAGATATTGCTAAAATAAAATATCCAAATTTTATTACTCCTTTCACTGCTTTTTTAGAAATGAATATATATGTTATAAGAATTGCCATTAGAATTGCGGTTATTATAATTATTGAATAATATATAATTTTTCCATCAATAGAGTCATCGTCTATAAAAGAATTAAGCATACTTCCTGTAAGTAATTTACTGCTTTCTGATTCGTAATTATTTATTTGTCCATCGCTTATATAATATATGTTTATTACATCATTATTTTTTGTAACTATTTTTACGGAATATGTTCCTGTGTTAGGTAATGCCCCTGTAATTTGAGAGAGCTCTTCTTTTATGTCAATACTCTGGTTGCTACTGCAAAATAATATTTTGTAATTTTTAAAAAATGCTAATCCAAAAATTTCTAATAATATTATTGTAATAAATACTATAGTTGATACTATTATTTTTATGATTGTTTCTTTTTTCATTTTTCCACCTTCTATTTTTTTCAATTATTTTATCATAATATGTACGATTTGAATAGTATTTTTTGGATGTATCATATTTATCGCAATATCATTATTTAAATTAGTATCCTCATATCTTATTACAGTAAAAACCTCGCTCACGAATTACGTGAGCGAGGTAAAATCTTGGATTAGGTACGTGTTATTGCTAATTAATATTCAGGTATCGTAGTCAACACCATATTATCAACAATAACTCTTCGATACGTCCATCCACAATCCTTGTATCTTTCTATTGTAGGTTTCTTCTCCGAAACCTCCTGCTTAACGACAATGCTCCCTACTCTATAAATATCATAGAGAATACCATCATACTCATCATAATAATAGCTATGTGACATTATACTTTGCAGGGATTTCCTTATCACCTCGTTATCCAAGTCAACAGCCGTTGCATTCCTTAAAAGGTTAACCGTGTACGGACCATAATATCCTTTCGATACTTTAATATCCAAAGGCTGTGCCAAGACCACCTTAGGAATATTATAATAATTATAGGTAATAATTGAATTTCTGTCCAGAGTTCTCGTAACGTTATCTGCACCTTCGTATTTTACTCCCCTATATGACCCACTATAAACATACAGCGAATCACAATATGCCGAAATAATGCAGTTCCGAATATTCACATAATCAGAATCATTTGTTTCGGTGTTAAGCATATACTGCAGATGCAATTTATCTGCAATATCTTTAGAGGATTTGAGAATGCTTTGGAAAATCTTCTTTTTAATTCCTCTGTCCACGTAGAATTCTACTCTTTCACTGCCTTCCAAAGTGTGCCACAGATTGTTGATTGTTTTAACCAACAATAACTGATAGGTCAAATCAGACTTTTTGCACTCATCAGTTAGCATTGCCGGAACATAGAATTTTTTTCCTCTAAAATCTCCACACTCAAGTATAGCTCCAATGATAGCCATATCTCCTTGGACTTGAGGAGAATATTTTTTTGCTTCAATGAGCATTCTTGCAATCCTTGCTGAAACAGGCATTTTTTCCATTTCAATACCTATTTCAGTAATTTGCCCATCCTTTAATGCTTCAAGCCTTTCAAGAAGAAGCTTAGCCAGTTGCAAGTTCTTCTTATCAGGATTGTGTACAAACTCAAGGTCCATAGGGTCGAGGTGAAGATCTGCAAGTTTTAATACAAGGTTCTCCAAGCCGATTCTCTCAATTTCAGGTGCCAAATATTTGTCACGTGCCTCATACGATGTAGGCGAGCAAAGAACGTACTTACCCGGTTTGCATCTGCCTGCCCGACCAGCTCTCTGGTCACAGTCAGCTTGGCTAATGTTAATGGTCGTAAGCGAAGATACTCCATTTTTACAAACCATTTGCTTACAGTTTCCATCATCAATAACAAAATCAATATCCGGAACAGTAATACTTGTTTGTGCAACGTTAGTTGCCAGGATAATCTTGCCTTCTGCATAGTGTGCAAAAACCTTTTTTTGTTCTTCATAGGTCATTTCACCATGCAGTTTAAAGATTTTAGTTGCTGTGTTTTTAAAGTAAAAACTTAAATTTTCAGCCGTCCTTTCGATTTCTTCTTTACCAGGAAGGAATACCAACATATTGGTTCCGGACGAAAAGTATTTTTTTACACACTCTTCAATCCTCATTGTAGGTTCCCATTTTCTTTCGATGGGATATGTTTTCCCAGGAATTTTGATAATCGGAGCATTGTCATAGAAGCTAGAAATTTTTTCAGCATCTATGGTAGCACTCATAACTACCAGTCTAACATTTGGATGGTTCTTAAGATCTCTTTTATAGAGACCTAAAAGTGTTTCCTGGTTCAAATTGAACTCATGAATTTCGTCCAGAATGACTATCTCATTGTCTTGATGATAGTCCGAACTGTATGTGGACAGCTCATATCCATCAGTAACATACGTTATAGGAGTGAATTTTTCAGTCTTATAGTACCGAGTTTTATAACCGATACTTTCGCCTACATTTTCTCCTAATTCTTCTGCTACTCTGGTAGCCAAAGATATCGTGGCCATTATTCTAGGCTGTGTAATGGTTATTTTATTATAACCATTCAGATACAGCATCTGGGGAATTTGTGTTGATTTTCCAGCACCAGTTTCAGCCTGAATGACTGTAACTTGGTTTTTCGATACGGCACTGAGAATCTCACTCTCGAAATTTAGAACAGGAAGTTTCATAATAATACCTCTTTTTTTATAATGTATCATACGTCGAATTGTATATTAGTATCTTATAAGCATCACCTTATCCAATCTTTTATTTGTAGATACATCAATTAGAATGTATCTTATGTCAATGTGCATAAATTTATTATAGCACGAAATAACATAAAATACAAATTTTACATAAAGTGTTGTATTTGTATGTCATATACAATTCTATTCTATTATATTATTAGCTATTAAGTTGTTATTTCCAATAATTTCTTCAAGGTCTATATATCCATTGTCAGTTGAATTATCTTCTATCTCATCCCTTTTAGCTATTACATTGATTTTGCCAAATTCCCATATTTGAAATGGGTATCCGTCTAATAATCCCCAACTTTTAATATTTATACTTTTTTCTCCATTAGTAAAAACTCTGTTATATCCCATTTGCTTTTCTGTATCTTCTTCATATCCAAATTGTTTCATATAATCATTAAGTGAATAGCTTTCATTTGCATATATTACTCTATTTGGAATACTTTGAACCTCATAATAATCTTCATTAAAATTTACAACTTTTATATAGCCGATAACTGCTCTCGATATATTAAAAGTTGCAAGTTTAGCTTTTGCTATAAACAATATGCTTAATATTAGAATTACACATAAAATTATGATTGATGTTATTTTTATATACTTCTTAATTTTTTTATTTCTGTTTTCTTTAAGTTCTTTTGCAAATTGTTCTATTTTATTTTTAATTTCATCATCATTTAAGTCTTTTTCTCCTGTAATTAATTCACTTACCGTAACACCTAATTCTTTAGCTATTGGCTCTAAAAGAGTTATATCTGGGAAGCTGTCGCCTCTTTCCCATTTAGATACTGCTTTATCTGTTACATTTAATTTTTCTGCTAATTCTTTCTGAGTCATATTTTTTTCTTTTCTTAATTTCAATATTAGTTTTCCAAATTTTATATTATCCATAGTTCCTCCAACAATATTTTGATTAAAGTATAATATATTTGTATTATAATATCAATCTACTGTTGGTAGAATTACTATTTTGCATCTAATAATGCTATTTTAAGTTTGATAATGCCAAACAAGGAGACAACCTTTTTTAGGTCTGTCTCCCTGTTTCAAAATTGTATTCTATTGTTTATTTTCCTATCTTGGATATTTTATTGCTGCTTGTGCTGCTGCAAGCCTTGCTATTGGCACTCTAAATGGTGAGCAAGATACATAGGTTAATCCTATTCTATGGCAGTACTCCACTGTTGGTGGGTTTCCTCCGTGCTCTCCACATATTCCTAGTTCTATATCTGGTCTTGTTTGTTTTCCTAGTTTTACTGCATGCTCTACTAATTGTCCTACTCCTTCTTCATCTATTCTTGCAAATGGGTCAAAGTCATATATATTTTTAGAGTAGTATTCTCCTAAGAATTTTCCTGCATCATCACGGCTAAATCCAAATGTCATTTGTGTTAAATCATTTGTGCCAAATGAGAAGAATTCAGCCTCTCTTGCAATTTTGTCTGCTATTAGTGTAGCCCTTGGTATTTCTATCATTGTTCCTACCATATATTTTATGTCCATACCTGTTTCTTTTAGCATTTCATTTGCTGTTTTGGTAATGATGTTCTTTACATATACAAGTTCTTTATAGTCTCCTACAAGTGGTATCATTATTTCTGGCTTTACTTCTATTCCTTCTTTTTTAACATTTATTGCCGCTCCTATGATTGCCTTTGTTTGCATTACACCAATTTCTGGGTATGTTACGTCTAGTCTACAACCTCTATGTCCCATCATTGGGTTAAATTCGTGTAGATTTGTTACCACATTTTTTAATTCTTCAAATGTCATATCCATCTCTTTTGCCAATGCTTCTATTTCATCATCTGTGTGTGGTAAAAATTCGTGTAGTGGTGGGTCCAATAATCTTATAGTTACTGGCAAGCCTTTCATTTCTCTAAATAGTCCTTCAAAATCTCCTCTTTGCATTGGAAGTATTTTGTCTAAAGCTTTTTCTCTTTGCTCCTTTGTTTTAGATACTATCATTTCTCTTATTGCTGCAATTCTTTCTGGTGCAAAGAACATGTGCTCTGTTCTGCATAGTCCTATTCCTTGTGCACCAAATTCGTAAGCTTGTTTTGCATCTTTTGGAGTATCTGCATTTGTTCTAACTTCCATTTGTCTGTATCTATCTGCCCAGCTCATAAACATAGCAAAGTTACCTGAAACAGTTGCAGTAACAGTATCTATTTTTTCTCCATATACTTTTCCTGTAGTTCCATCTAATGAAATCCAATCTCCATCATGGTATGTGTTTCCATTTACTGTAAATGTTTTTTCTGCTTCATTTACAGATATTTCTGAACATCCAGATACGCAACAAGTTCCCATACCACGTGCTACAACTGCTGCATGTGATGTCATTCCACCTCTTACTGTAAGGATTCCGTGGCATACATGCATACCGTCTATGTCTTCTGGAGAAGTTTCAAGTCTAACTAATATTAGGTCTTTTTCCCCTGCATTATGTTTTTCTAATGCTTCTTCTGCCGTAAATACTACTTTACCTGTAGCTGCACCTGGAGAAGCTGCTAAACCTTGTGCTATTGGTTTTGCTTGTTTTAATTTTTCTGGGTCAAAGTTTGGATGTAGTAATTGATCTAGTTGATTTGGCTCAACTCTTAGAACTGCCTCTTTTTCTGTTATCATTCCTTCGTTTACTAAGTCTACTGCAATTTGAAGTGCTGCGGTTGCAGTTCTTTTTCCATTTCTTGTTTGCAAGAAATATAGCTTACCATTTTCTATTGTAAATTCCATATCTTGCATATCTTTGTAATGCTTTTCTAACTTTGTTGCATACATTACAAAATCCTGATATGCTTCCATATCTGTTTCTTTTAATTTTTCTATTGGCTCTGGTGTACGAATACCTGCAACCACATCTTCACCTTGTGCATTCATTAGGTATTCTCCAAATATTTTGTTTTCGCCTGTTGCTGGGTTACGTGAGAATGCAACACCTGTACCACAGTCGTCTCCCATATTTCCAAATACCATTTCTTGCACGTTTACTGCAGTTCCCCACTCGCTTGGTATATCGTTTAAACGTCTATATGTTATGGCTCTAGGATTATTCCATGACCTAAATACTGCTTTTACTGCTGCCATAAGTTGCTCTTCTGGATTAGATGGAAATTCGTCTCCGTGTTCCTTTTTATATATTTTCTTAAATGTTATGACTAATTCCTTTAAATCGTCTGCTGTAAGCTCTGTGTCTTGTTTTACACCTTTTTTATTTTTCATCTCATCTATTGCTTCTTCAAATAAAGATTTAGGAATTTCCATTACAACGTCACTAAACATTTGTATAAATCTTCTATAACTATCGTAGGCAAATCTCTCGTTCTTCTTTGCCATTGCTTCTACTACTTCTTTGTTTAAACCAAGGTTTAGAATGGTATCCATCATACCTGGCATAGATGCTCTTGCACCTGAACGCACTGATACAAGTAATGGATTTGCTGGATTTCCAAATTGTTTTCCAGTTATTCTTTCTAACTCTTTTAAGCTCATAAAAATTTGATATTTTATTTCTTCTGAAATATTTTCATTGTTATTGTAATATTCAATACATGCCTCTGTTGTTATTGTAAAACCTTGTGGAATTGGAAGCCCTAAATTAGTCATTTCTGCTAAATTTGCACCTTTTCCTCCAAGTAGTTCACGCATGTTTGCGTTACCCTCTCTAAATAAATACACATATTTTTTATCCATTAAACGTTCCTCCCTATATTTGTATCTTTTGCAAATTTTTACTTTTTATACAGCTTTTGTTATTTTTTCTTGCATTATTATATCGATAAGTTTGAAAAAAGTAAATACAAAATTGGAAGAATTTTTATTTTTCGATTTATATCAAATAATACTATTTTCCACTTATTAGTTTGTTAAAATAATTTTCTGTATTCCATATAGTATATAAAGGAATATTTAAGATGTCATTATCTAATTTTAAATTTAATAAAGAATATCTTAATGCAATCTTTGTATTATATTCATTTATAAAAGTTCTTAAACTCTGTGATTTTACATTTATTCCTGCTTTTGCCTCTACGGGAATTATATAATTTTTATAAGCAAATACAAAGTCCACTTCACTTGTATATTCATTACTCCAATAGTATATTGTTTTTATCTTTTTAATATTACTTAACTCTTGTAGTACAAATTGTTCTGTTAATAGTCCATTAAATTCATTATATATTGCATCTGAACTAATTATTAACTCATAAGAAAGTTCACAAAGTACTCTTAATAATCCCACATCTAATAGATAAATTTTAAATGCTTTTAAGTCTTCATAGGCTTTTAGAGGTTGCTTATCTCCACACTTTACTCTATTTACAATGCGAACTATTCCGGTGTCTCTTAACCAGTTAATTGCATCTTCATATTCTCTTGCTCTTGCGCCATCTTTTACTACTCCATATACAAATTTTCTATTTTCCTTTGCAAGTTGAGACGGAATACTTCTCCATACATATTCAATTTTTGTCGCCATGTTTTTGTCAGTATGTTTTGAAAAATCTCTTGTATATGCCTCTATTATATTTCTTTGCACATTTTCTACTTTTTCAAAATCTTTTTCATCTAGCCATACTTGAACAGCTCTAGGCATGCCACCAATAACAAAATATTGTTTTAAATAATCTTTAAGTTTATTTGCCACAATATCTGGAATTTCCATATTCTTTTCTGTTTTTAATAATTGTATTAGTTCTTCTTCATTATTAGCTATTAAAAATTCTTCAAAGTCCAGTGGTTGTAATTCTAAGAAGTCCACCTTACCTACTGGAAATGATACTTTATCATGTAAAAAAACTCCTAGTAGGCTACCGGCACAGCATATTGGATATTCTGGTGCTTGCTCTGCAAAATATTTTAATGATGTTAGAGCTCTAGGTAACTCTTGTATTTCGTCAAATATAATTAAAGTTTTCTCGGGTTGTATTTTTTTATGATGAATTGCAGATAAATATTCTATTATTCTTTTTGGCTCTATATTACCACTAAATAGGTCTTGTATATCTCCGGCATTTTCAAAGTTTATATACAATGTGTCATCAAAGTATTCCTTCCCAAATTCTTGTAAAATCCAAGTTTTTCCTACTTGTCTAGCTCCTTTTAAAATTAGTGGTAATCTGTCTTTTTTATTTTTCCATTCTAGCAGTTCAGTCATTATTTTTCGATACATGTCATCATCTCCTCACATTTTCTTGACCAATATTCGATGATTTTTACACATTTTCTTGACCAATATAACTATATTATATCACATTTTCTTGACCAATATAACTAATTTTTAAAAAAATCATTCCATACTGACACAATAAGTATAATCTGTAATACTAAAATCACAGGGAATCCTACCGAAAATCTTAGCTTTTTAGTTTTATGTCTAAATGTATACATTCCAGCAATTGCTCCAATGCTTCCACCTATTAAAGCTAAAATAAATAAAGTTTGCTCTGGAATTCTCCATTTGCCATATTTTGCTTTTCGTTTATCTATATACATTGCTAAAAATGCAATTAAGTTAATTGCAATTAAGTAAATTATAAAGTACTTTAACATAATTTTCCCCCATCTTCTATTTGAAGTTACTTTACATAGATTTCTATACCATAATTATTATATGTTAGAGTAGGTTTCTAAAAAAAGTATGAAAATATGGAATGGAGAGTACTTTGAATTAGAAATTCTTAAATAATTTTATGGAAAGAGTTCATCTTTGATGGAAGGGTGCCATAAAATTATTTTAGAATTTCTATGAAAAAGTAGCTGGACCGACATATTTGAAATACTTTTTTTAGAAATTTACTCTAACATACAATAGATATTTAAGGAAATCTATGTAAAGTAACTTATTATCTTAAAGGCTCTTTTCCCTCTTTGTAAATTTTAAATTTAACAAGAAAACTATATATTTTTGTTCCATAAGGAATCATCATTATGTCTTCTTTTGAAAGCGTTTTGGTAAATAGTATTAGTAGCACATAAGATATTGCTCCTAAACAGATTGCAAGTAATGTGCTTATTGTGTTTCCAAGGAACATATGTATAATGTTGTATCCCATATACACAATTATTCCCATTCCTACTGCTGAAATAACTGGTTTTATTATGTGTGTTTTTAATTTAATATGCATATTTACGTGGCTATTCAATACTCTGTAACAAATTATAAATACTATTACTTGATATACAAATGAGCTTATTGATGCTCCATAAATATTTATGTTTGGATTGATTATTAAAATCATATTTAGTATGAATTTTATTACTGCACCAAGTCCTGCTGCTATTGCTGGTATCTTAGATTGGTTTACTCCGTACAAGCCTCCTGTCATTGTTTGAGAAAGTGCTGTTAATATCATAGATATTGATGCTATTTGGAATACTCCAGCTCCATCAGAAGCAGTTGGATAAATCATACTTAGTATTGGTTGTGCTAGTGATATAAATCCTATTGCACAAGGTAGCACAATTATTAGTGAAGCAAAGAATGAGAACGATAATCTTCTTGATGCTGTTTCGTTATCTTTTTTAGCTAATGCTTCTGAAATTGCTGGCACTAGTGCAGTTGAAAAGGCTAAGTTTATTGCAAGTGGGAAGCTTACTAAGGTATCTACCTTTGATAATATTCCTGTTGCAGACATAGCTATTTGCTCCAATGCCTCTTTTGAGCTTTCTATGCCACTATATGCTATTTGCATACAGTTACTTACTGTTGCCGTGTCTATTACACCACTAATTACTGAAATTAGTGAGCTTACTGTAATTGGAATTGATATTCCAAGGATTGTTTTTAGTAATTGTTTATTTGTTTTGTTCTTTTCTGGGCTTTCTATAGATTTGCTTGTGTCAAGTTTACGCTTTTTGTAGTAAATGAAAAGATATATGAATGTAAGCACTATTGCAAAAGTAGTAGATAAATTTCCTGCTGCTGCCATTATGTATGTATCTTTTCCTATGCAAGCATATACAAATGTAATTGAAAGCACGCAATTTAAAAATTGCTCAAGTGTCTGTGATACACTTGTTGGTTGCATATTTTGCTGTCCAGAGAAATATCCTCTAAATACTGCCGACATTGCAACAAAAACAATTGCAGGTGATAGCACTTTCATTACATAAGCTACATCTGGTACGTTTAATATGTTTGATGCAATAAAGTCGGAGCCAAAGTACAACCCTATTGATAGCACTAAACCTAAGGTTGTAAAAAATCTAAATGCAACTTTAAATATTCTTTGTGCACCTTTAGTATCTCCTATTGCAATTCTTTCTGATACAAGCTTTGATATTACACTTGGAATTCCAATTGAAGATAATGTAAGTAACAATGAATATATTTGGTAACCTGCAGAATAATATCCAAGTCCAGTGTCTCCAAATCCTTTTATATTTGTTATTACTAATTTATATATTAAACCTAATACTTTTATTAAGAGTTGCGAACAAATTAAAATTACAACATTTTTCATAAAAGAATTAGCTGTTTTCTTAAATCTCTTACCTCTCAATTTTTTCTCCTTATTTTTTAGCTAAATTATAATGACTATAATTGTAAAGTAGTTCCACACTGCAAATAAAAAATGTATTTACAAAATAAGCCCGTCCCCTTTTGCAAATCAATTAACATAATTATTGTATATTAAACTTTGGCATCATACCAATTTTATTTGGTGTATGTTCTGGTAATTGGTATATATCGTGCCCTGGAAATTCATTTCCTTCTACAAATATTGGTCCATCTGGTGTAAAGCATACATCCCAGCCGATATACCCCATTTGAGGCACTACTTTTGCAGCCTTTTTACACATAGCTATTGCTTTGTCCCAATCTGGGAATTTAAAGCCTTTTATTTTTGCACCAGTTTGTGGGTGTGTTTCATATAAGTTCTTTTTCTTATCGATAGCTCTATCCATTACTTCGCCAGTCACTTCGTTTACCGGTGCTACCATACCACCACTATTGAAGTTGTCTACAAATTTACCATTTCCAATTCTAAAATATGCGCAAATTACATGTGGTACATTGTCTTTTAATATGGTAACTACTCTAACTGTGTTTATTGCATCTGGATAAATTTTACTTACTTCTGGATGTTGTTTTATAACCTCTTCTAGTTCGAAGTTATTATTTCCTTCTGTTAATTTCCTATAAAGTGCATCATATACGTTTTCGTTACTTGGTAAAACTTCGCTAAGCTTTTTGTCGCCAAACTTATCTTGTTTTATATCCACTTTAACAATTCCGTGTCCACAGCCACCATCAACTGGCTTTGCCATAAATTCGCCATGTCTTTGCATAAATGCAATTATATCTTCTTTTGAGTTTCCTTTAACTTTTATCCAGTCTCTTTTTATATAATCCTTAAATAGAGTATTGAATTCATCTTTGTTCTCAAATAAGTGAAAATAATCCTTGTTATTATATTTGCTAACTAATGCATTATTTCTCCCTCTAGTTATGTATGTATCACGTTGTTCTGGTGTTAGGTTATACATTTCAAATAAGTCATAATCCATATAGCCTGCACCATATTTTCTGGCACATCTTGACATATCGTATAGTAAATATAATTTTGATTTTCCAGTTTTTTTATGGATAGAGTCTATTTTCTCAAACATAGCTTTCTTATCCATCGTTCTTATTCTTTTTAAAAGATACCCAATTTTTCCCACTTTTTTCTTCCTTTCCAGTGTGGACAAAATGGACTGTCCCTTTTGTCCACACACGTGTTCTTTCTCCTTAGAGTGCACAAACTGCCCACTCTAGAAAATATGCATAATTTTGTTATATTTGGGAATTAGACCTACCTTCTCTTTATCTTTTACCAAGCTTGGCTTTACTTGAAATACGCCTGGGAAACAATTTCCTTCTATCAATATTGGTTCATTTTCTCCTATTGCCACATCCCAACCAACATAGCCAATTTCAGGTACTACTTTTGCTGCTTCTTTTACCATTTCTACTGCCTCTTTAAACATTGGCACTTTAAAGCCTACTATTGGACATTTAGATATAGGATGCTCGGCATATATATTATCAAGTCTATCAATTGCTTCAACATAAACATAACCATTTTCATCAACGTAGGTGTACATTCCACCACTAGAGAAATTGTCTACAACTCCACCATTTCCAATTTTTAAAATTGCTTGAAGGAAATAAGCTTTTCCATCTTTATAAAATGTAAACATTCTTAA
Source organism: uncultured Clostridia bacterium (assembly GCA_944391835.1). Taxonomy (GTDB): domain Bacteria; phylum Bacillota; class Clostridia; order TANB77; family CAG-508; genus CALXVA01. The sequence goes on from CALXVA010000016.1 coordinate 13,295, forward strand.
TGAGTTTACAGATTTAGAATATAGCTTATTTAATTCTTTGTTTTGAATTATGCATTGCTCTACAATAGTTTGATTATTATCAATCAATTTTTTATATAATTTTTCACAATCTTGTCTACTTTTATATTCAACTTTCTCTACACCCTTACCACCTTCTCCATCAACAGGTTTTACTATAACCTGTTTGTTATCTGCTAAGAAATTAGTAAATTCATCAAGATTACTCCCATCTAAAACCATCCATTTTCTTTTTAGAAAAGTATTGAAAGTTTTATAAAATTCATCTTTATTGTCAAAAATATGAAATTTAGATTTTTCATTAAATCTTTTTACTATTTCGTTATTTTTTCCTCTTGTTAGGTATGTTTTTCTTTGTTCTTTATTTAGATTATAAAATTCAAATTCTTGATAATCATAATATCCAGCTTGGTATTTAAAACCACATCTACACATATCAAATAATATTAGTATGTAGTTTTTCTTAGTTTTCTTTCCTATACTTTTAGCGATTTTTATCATATTTTTATAATCCATTTGAATTATTCGTTTAAATAAATAGTTAAGCTTTCCCATTTTATTTCTCCATTGTAATTAAGCTACCTTAAAAATAACTTAAATTTTTAATTTTTATTTTCAAAGGAACTTAGATAATAAATTCCTTTAAGACTATAATCTAATCCATGTCTATATTTAACTTGGCTAATAATTTGCTTCCAAAAGGAATCATCATTATTTCTTCTTTTGTAAGTATTTTTAATACAAATATTAGTACCACATATATTATTGCACCAGCTAGTATTGATATAATTGTTGAAATGTTAGGTGATATAACCATACTTAGTCCCATATTTATGAAGTATACAGCTACTCCCATAATTATGCCTGCTAAAAGTGGCTTTACAATATATCTAATTTTAGGTATGTGCATTTTTAAAGCTCTATTTATTGCTTTATAGCATATAGTAAATGCAATTATTTGACACACTATAGAGCTAATTGGTGCACCAATTATGTTTATACTTGGATTGCTTACAAGAATTATGTTTAAAATTAGTTTTATTACTGCTCCTATTGCTAATGCTACGGCTGGAACTAGTGGTTTGTTTAAACCATATAACCCGCCGTTTATTGTTTGACTCAATGCTACAAATATCATTGCAATAGATGATAGCTTAAGTACTATTCCACCATCAGGCGCATTTGGATATATTAAATTTAATATTTGGTCTGATAAGCAAATATAACCTATAGCACATGGTATTATTATTATTATTGATGCTAAAATTGAAAATGATAATCTTTTTGCTGCTTGCTTTTTTTCTTTTTTAGCTATAGATTCTGATATTGCTGGAACTAATGCAGTAGAAAATGCTAAATTTACTGCTATTGGTAAATTCGTTAAGTTATCTACTTTAGATAGTATACCTGTTTTTTCCATAGCAATTTGTTCTAGTACTTCTTTTCCACCTGTAACTAATCCCTCAAATGCATGTTGTATGCAATTACTTACTGTTGTTGTATCTATAACAGAGCTTATTACAGATATTACAGAACCTATGGTTATTGGTATTGATAATGCAAGTATTGTTTTTATTAGTTCTTTATTTGATTTTCTATCCTCTGGTGAAATTTCTTGATTTTTATCAACTATAATCCTATTCTTTTTGTAATATGTTGTTAAATATAAAAAAGTTATTATTATACTTAATGTAGTAGATAAGTTTCCACCAGCTGCCATTATGTATGGTTCTTTTCCAATTAAAGCATACACAAATACGATTGATAGTACACAATTCAAAAATTGCTCTAACACCTGCGTAACGCTAGTTGGTTTCATATTTTGCTGTCCAGAGAAATACCCTCTAAACACTGCCGACATTGCCACAAAAACAATAGCAGGCGCAAGCACCCTTAGTACATAGGCTACATCTGGTACATTTAATATATTTGTTGCAATAAAGTCTGCTCCAAAAAATAAAGCCACAGAAAAGAATAATCCTATTCCTGTAAATAATTTTAATGCAGTTTTAAAAATTCGTTGTGCTCCATAATTGTTTCCGACTGCTAGCCTTTCAGAAATTAGCTTTGATATAACACTTGGAATACCTATAGAGCATAATGTAAGAAGGAGGGCATAAATTTGATACCCTGCTGAATAATATCCAAGACCTGCATCTCCAAATCCTTCTACATTTGTTATAACTAATCTATATACTAGTCCTAAAACCTTTACTACAATTTCTGAGAGCATTAAAAGTAGTACATTTTTCATAAAGGAAAAACCTTTAGATTTTTTTGCTGTTGTTTCTTCCACTATTTACTCCTTCTATTACTATTTTTATTTTCCAAAAGAGATGTGCTTCTTTTGCAAATAAGATTACTAATGCACTAGAAATGACCAATTTCTTTATAAAATTTCTAGAACTGTGAACAAAAGGGACACTCCATTTTGTCCACGCGTGTGTTTTTATATGATGAATATATAATTACTCTTTTATCTTCAGTATACCACAAAGGTTATAGGCCATTTTGCTAATACTTTAGAATTCTACTTTTTCTTCTAGCCAGTTCTCTAGTTCGTCTATTTTTACACGCACTTGTTCCATTGTATCTCTATCTCTTATGGTTACACAGTTGTCCTCTAGTGTGTCAAAATCTATTGTTACACAATATGGTGTACCAATTTCATCTTCTCTTCTATATCTCTTTCCAATGCTTCCTGCTTCATCATAGTCACACATAAACTTCTTAGATAATTTGCTATACACTTCTTCTGCTTTCTCACTTAGTTTTTTAGAAAGTGGCAAAACTGCAACTTTATATGGTGCTAATGCAGGATGTAAATGTAATACTGTTCTTACATCTCCCTCTGCAATTTCTTCCTCATCATAAGCATTGCACAAGAATGCTAAAGCAACTCTATCACATCCAAGTGATGGCTCAATACAGTAAGGAACATACTTCTCGTTTGTTTCTGCATCTAGGTAACTCATATCTTCTTTAGAATGTTCTTGATGCTTCTTTAAATCATAGTCAGTTCTATCAGCAACACCCCAAAGTTCTCCCCAACCAAATGGGAATGCATATTCTATATCTGTTGTTGCTTTGCTATAAAATACAAGTTCTTCTTTTGAATGGTCTCTTAAACGTATATTTTCTTTTTTCATTCCTAGGCTTAGAAGCCAATTTTCACAATAATCTTTCCAATACTTAAACCATTCTAAATCAGTACCAGGTTTACAGAAAAACTCAAGTTCCATTTGCTCGAACTCACGTGTTCTAAATGTAAAGTTTCCAGGAGTAATTTCATTTCTAAATGCTTTACCTATTTGTCCAATACCCATTGGCAACTTTCTTCTTGTTGTACGAAGCACATTTTTAAAGTTTACAAATATACCTTGTGCAGTTTCTGGTCTTAAATAAATCTCTGCTTTACTATCTTCTGTAACTCCTTGGAAAGTTTTGAACATTAAATTAAATTTACGAATATCTGTAAAATTCTCTTTTCCACAATTAGGGCAAGCAATATGATGCTCTTTTATAAAGTTAATCATTTGCTCATCACTCATACCGTCTGCAATCATGTCATTTCCTTGCTCATGCGCCCATTCTTCTATCAATTTATCTGCTCTATGTCTAGTTTTACATTCCTTGCAATCTATAAGTGGATCAGAAAATCCTCCTACGTGTCCAGAAGCTACCCATACTTCAGGATTCATTAGTATTGCTGCATCTAATCCTACATTATATTTACTTTCTTGTACAAACTTCATCATCCATGCTTTTTTAATGTTGTTTTTTAGTTCAACACCTAAAGGGCCATAATCCCAAGTATTTGCTAGACCTCCATATATTTCAGAGCCCGGATATACATATCCTCTACTTTTGCAAAGACTCACTATCTTATCCATTGTCAATTTTTCTTTCATAAAACTATCTTCCTTTCTATAGTGGACAAAAGGGACACTCCTTTTTGTCCACGGTTGGGAATTTTAGGAGAGTTCTCTTTTATGTTTCATATTAGTTTTTCATTTTTAGATTTTATCAATATACAGTATAAAAGTCAAGATTTTTACGTTAATTAAGCCATAATTAGTTGCTGTATTGTTGTAATTCACAGAGCTTAAATGCCTAAAGCAAATAATGTATGTTTTATAGCAAAAGTTATCCACAGACAAAAATCTACTTTTTTATACTTAACTCTTGCTTTTAATTTATTTTACGACATTATGTTACTATTTTATTGCTATTTTTTAACATTAAGTTGTCCACATGTATGTGGATAATGTGGATAACTCTGTGAATAACTATAAATAGCGGATTGTTTTTTATAAGTTATCCACATTTATATTTGAAATATTTTATGAAAACCATTTTTTTATGTAATTTTAAATTTACTAAAGGTATTATGTAATTTTGTGTCGATTTATAAGCGTAGGAATAGTCTTTAAATTGCTAAAATTATTGGACAAATTTCTTTATTGATATCTCCACAAAAAATATGGTGTGTCATCTTTTTAGATTTTACACACCATATTATACATTCTTAAAACTTTCCACTTTCTAGCGTCCAAAAGCCATTAGACGTGTCCATATTATTTCATAATAATAGTTTATAAAATAGCTCTATTTTTTTGCCAGCATTCATTTTTGTTCAAGGTATAAAGTTAATCGAAAACCGGCTACTGGATCACCACCAGTTATTAAACAGTATTGACGGAAACTCGTTTTTACCATTCTACCCATACTGTATTTTCCTCCTCTGTTTACCCCTGGAATGTAATCTCCACCGCTAGTTCCACTGCAATATTCGGTTGTCCATTCTATCTCATTTGAGGCCATATCATTTATTTTGCATACTTCATCTTGACCAGTTCCAGTATTTGTTAAATTACTATTTATTGATTCTCCAAATCGATTTGCATAGTTTGTATATCCTGCTTCTTGTATATATACAATTGCGGTATCCCATGCATAACTATTTATCAAATCACTTTTTACTCCATTGGTACTATCTTTATAAGTATTTATTGCTACTTTTGATGCATCTATCTGAATAATGTTATTCCATAATGTTCCCGGATCATTCGACATAGAGGAAGTAGAATAACTTCTTGATACTTTTGATGCTGCTTTATAATTTGCTGTACTACTTCCACTTGCATAACTTGCTTCATATCTTCCTATATAATATCCTCCATTTTCTTTTACGCTATTTATCCAAGCTTCCAAATCATATGCTGTTGCATTTTTTCCATTAGAAGCACTTGCTACTCCTTCTCGATATGTAGACATTTCGCTATATCTATTTTCTATTATTACAGAAGTTGTATAATTTTCTGGATTTTCTGTTGTATATGCTGCTTGCTGTAAAGTTGGTGTACCATTTGCATCATCAGCAAATGTATATCTTCCTAACACTATTTCATTACTTTCTGTTTCGTCTTCATCATCTTTCTTAAATGTTCCTACTGGTATCCACACATACTGGCTTCCTCTTACATTTTCATCTTCTGAAAATGCATCCTCTATTACTATTCCCTCTTGCACTGTATCCCCTGAATCTTCTGGTATTTTAAATCCTTCTGGTACTGTTATTTTATTTCCATGTTCATCCTCTATTGTTGTTGTTTCGTCAAATGTTTCTCCATTTTCTTTTGCTATTTCTACTTCACTTTTTTCTGGCTCGTCTGGTTCTTCTGGTGTTGTTCCTCCTGTTCCATTTTCTCCTTCTTCTGCCATTATATTGGCATATGCACTCATTAGACTATTTAATGACTCTTGTTCTTCTCTTGTTGCCTCTTCTGTTAAGTTCTTAGCTTGCTGTGCTTTTTCAATTAATCCTCCTTCTCCAAATGCTACATTTATTGTTATTGTTGCTAAAATTATTAGAATAACTATTGTAATAACTAATGCCACTAAGGTTATTCCTTTTTCTGCTGTGCTTTTTATTTTTCTTGTTTTCATTTACTTTTTTCTCCTTTCTCGCATTTTATTGTTTTTTCATTAAATTTCTTTTGTTTTTTACTTCATACTCTTTATCCTCCTTACTTTTTTATTTTGTATATGTATATTAAATTTAAGATCAATTTTATTCTTTTTACTTATTTTATAACCTTCTTATTTTTTAGTTCCAAAAAGCACAAAAGGATAGACTACATAACAACTTTTATATTGCTATATAATCTATCCTTTCTTCTATGCATATTCTATTAGAATTTATTCTTCTAATATCTGTTAATACTGTATTTTGAGTATCAAAAATAAAGCTTATTTCACTAAATCTAGCTCTCTCTCTCTCTCTCTCTCTCTCTCTCTCTCTCTCTCTACAGTATCAATGGTTCTAGGCATTTCTAAATTCCTCCTTCGTGATTTATTTTTTTAAATTGCTAATAATTTTATTTATCATTCTTAGTGTTAGTCTTTCTTTAACTCTTAGTGCATTTTTATTATATACTAGTAGTATTTATTTTTCAAGTGCTTTTTTGTATTTTTATCACAAATTACAAACTTCTCTTCTATGTTTATCCATACAATGAACCTGTCCCCAAAAGTGCCAAATGGCACTTTTGTGACAGGCACCAAGGTGCCAAGGTGCCATTTAACCAAACAAGCTCATCTGGTTGCTCTGGCTCATTCCTTTTAAGCATCCTACTCTGTCTAATAACTCTATTACAGATTTTCCTATTTTAGAACGTATTTTCATATCGTCTATTGACATGAATTTGCCGTCTTTTTTTGCTTCATCTATTCCTTCTGCTGCCACTGTTCCAAGTCCTGGTATGCTATTTAGTGGTGGGCGTATTCCCTCTTCTTCCACTAAGAATTTTGTCGCATGTGATTTATATAAATCTATTGGAAGGAAGTTTATGCCTCTTTCATACATTTCTAGTACTAATTCTAATATAGCATACATATTTTTATCCTTTGTTGTAGCACTATTTCCTGCAAGGTCTATTTCTTTCATTTTGTTTACTACTTTTTGCTTTCCATAGCACATTATATCGCTGTCGAATTCGTCTGCTCTTATTGTGAAGTATGCTGCATAATATGCTTTTGGCTGATGCACTTTAAACCACGCTATTCTAAATGCATTGGTTACATACGCTGCTGCGTGTGCCTTTGGGAACATGTATTTTATTTTTTCGCATGATTTGATATACCATTCTGGTACATCATGTTCTCTCATTAGTGCTACAAATTCTGCCCATTTTTCTGGGTCTTTAAGTGCTTTACCTTTACGCACTGTTTCCATTATTTTGAAAGCTTTGTTTGGTGGCAAGCCTTTTTTGATTAAGTATATCATAATATCGTCACGGCAACAGATTGCCTCGTTTAAGGTTACTGTTCCCTCATCTATTAAGCTTTGTGCGTTTCCAAGCCATACGTCTGTACCATGTGATAATCCAGATATACGTATTAGTTCGTCAAATGTAGTTGGCTTTGTGTCTACTAGCATTCCTCTAACGAATTTTGTTCCGAATTCTGGTATTCCATAGCTTCCAACTTTACTCTTTATTTGCTCCGGTGTTACACCAAGTGCGTCTGTTGAGCTAAAGATGGACATTGTCTCTTTGTCATCAAGTGGTACTTTTGTTGGGTCTATCCCTGTTATGTCATATAACATTCTTATCATAGTAGGATCATCGTGTCCTAGTATGTCTAGTTTAAGCAAGTTTTGGTCTATTGAGTGATAGTCAAAGTGTGTGGTAATTATGTCTGAGTTAGGGTCATCTGCTGGATGTTGTACTGGGCAGAACTCATAAATTTGTCTTCCCTTTGGTACAACTATAATTCCTCCTGGGTGCTGACCTGTGGTTCTTTTTATTCCTGTACAGCCCTGTGCTAATCTTAGCACCTCTGCATTGTTTATTGGTATTCCTCGTTCTTCGTAATATTTTTTTACATATCCATAAGCAGTTTTATCTGCAACTGTACCAACAGTTCCTGCTTTAAAGGTTGTGCCTTTTCCAAAGATTACCTCTGTATATTTATGTGCTTTTGCTTGATATTCGCCAGAGAAGTTTAAGTCTATATCTGGCTCTTTGTCTCCGTTAAATCCAAGGAAAGTTTCAAAAGGTATATCTATTCCATCTTTTACCATTTTTGTTCCACATTTTGGACAAGCCTTATCTGGTAAGTCAAAACCACAAGCATAGCCATAATCCGTAAAGTCTGAATATTTACACTTAGGGCATCTGTAGTGTGGTGGAAGCGAATTTACTTCTGTAATACCTGTCATATTCGCCACAAATGATGAACCAACAGATCCTCTTGAACCTACTATGTATCCATCTTCATTTGATTTCCACACTAGTTTTTGTGCGATGATATACATAACGGAGAATCCGTTTTTTATAATTGAGTTTAATTCCTTATCTAGTCTTTCTTGTACCAAATCTGGAAGTGGGTCTCCATATAATTCATGTGCTTTGCTATATGCTATATCTTTTATAGTTTGCTCACATCCATCAATGTGTGGTGGACATTTTTCTGGTGATATTGGGCTTATTTTTTCACACATATCTGCTATTTTGTTTGTGTTTGTTACAACAACCTCGTACGCTTTTTCTTCTCCTAAATATTCAAACTCTTTAAGCATTTCTTCGGTTGTACGTAAATATAATGGAGCTTGTTCATCTGCATCATCATAGCCTTGTCCTGCCATTAGTATACGTCTATATATTTCGTCTTGTGGATCCATAAAATGCACATCACATGTTGCCACAACTGGCTTTCCAAGCTTTTCTCCTAAGGCAACTATTTTTTTGTTTATATCTTGCAAAGCTTTTTCGTCCGGTACTGTTCCATTTCTAATCATAAACATATTATTTCCTAAAGGTTGAATTTCTAAATAGTCATAATCTGCTGCAATATCTTCTATTTCTTCATCTGTTTTACCTGCTACTATTGCTCTATAAATTTCTCCTTGCTCGCAGGCACTTCCAAGTATTAATCCCTCGGAATTTTGCTTGTATATAGATTTTAAAATACGAGGCTTTTTGTAGAAATAGTCCAGATGTGAAATTGATATTAGTTTATATAGATTTCTGAGGCCAACATAATTTTGTGCTAGAATAATCGCATGATATGTTGGAAGTCTTCTAAAATCTGTACTTCCTGCACAAATTTTGTCTATGTCCTCTATTTTTTTAGCACCTTTTTCTTTAAGCATATTAAGCATAACTTTTAGTACTTTAACAGTTGTATCAACATCGTCTAATGCTCTATGTGCAACCTCAACTTTTATTCCTAAGTTTTCAGCAATTATTCCTAATTTGTACTTCTTATAATCTGGAAATAATTCCTTTGCTAAACGTAAGGTGTCCATATATGTATTTTCTAAAGTATAACCTAATTCTCCAGCATTATATTTTAAAAATCCTATATCAAAATCTGCATTATGTGCAACTAATACACTATCTCCTATAAACTCCATCATTTTAGGGAAAACTTTGTCTATAGTTTCTGCATCTTTTACCATATCATCAGTAATATTTGTAACCTCAACTACTCTTTGTGGGATTGGTTTTTCTGGGTTTACAAAACAAGAAAACTCATCAATAACCTCTCCATTTTTCATCTTCATAATACCAATTTCAGTTATTTTTTCTGTTCTGAAAGAAAAGCCTGTAGTTTCTAAGTCTAGTACACAATATGTAGCACCATCTAGGTCTTGTCCTCTTGGGAATGATACGACCGGAGTTCTATCTGGTGCTAAATATGCTTCCACACCATATATAACTTTTAAATCTGGATGGTCTTTTTCTAAGTATTTATGTGCTTCTGGAAAGGCTTGTACTACACCGTGGTCTGTAATTGCAATAGACTTCATTCCCCATTTTACTGCTCTTTTTAACAAATCTGTTGCAGATGTCATTCCATCCATCTGGCTCATCTGTGTGTGCATGTGTAGCTCCACTCTTTTTTCCTTTGCATTATCCATTCTAACTTGTTTTTTAAGACCAGTACTTTCTATAATTACATTAGCAATAACTCCAAGCTCCTTTGCAAATGGGTCAAATTGTGCTGTTCCTTCTAGTTTTACACCTTTTGCTCCTTTAAGCTTGCCTATAAGTTCTTTTGATTTATCTCCCTCTGAAAATACTTTGCAAGTTATTGTACTTGTTCCGTCATACAAGTCAAACATAACAAGTACTTTTCCACTTTTTAATTCACGGGAATCTATATTTAATATTTCTCCATCTAATACAACTTTTCCACTATCCACACTTAAATCTATAACTTTTACTAACTGTTCTTTTAACTTTAAGCTTCTACCATATATTAATGGAGAGTTTTCTTCTTTTTCTTGTGGCACTTCTATAGATACACTTACCTCTTGAGGTTCACTAGGAGCACTATTATTTTCCTTAGTCTTATTAGCCCCACTATGTGCTTTTTCTTTTGAATTTTCGCTTGCTTCTTCAGCCATTATCTGTGCTTGCTTAATAGCTTCCTGTTCAAGCATCATTGCGTGTTCCATATACTGCTTAATTGCATCTTCTGATACATCTTCTATAAAAGTAATTTTGTATTTTAAGCCATAAACATTTTCTATAATTTCAGCTAATATCTCGTCAAACTTCTTTGCATCTAACACTAACTTTCCCTTAGTTACCATTCTTACAGTTATATCTTTATCATGTATTTCAAGTGTGCTATTTTTTAGAAAAGCTTTACTTAGTGGGTGCTTATGTGCCATATAGCATATAATTAGGTTCCACTCTTTTTGTAAATCCACATCAATTTCTTTTGTATACTCTACTTTTATATTTACTTCAAATATATTGAATCTTTGCTTTAAATATTGTTCAAATTTATATATGTCTTCTATTTTTATAAACTCATCTGCTATTATAATTAACTCTAATTTATTTGTTTTTTTAAATAAATTTATTGACTTAATTCTTCCTGCATTTAGTGAAAAACTTTCTGAATTATAATCTTTAAATATTTCTTTTATTGTTTTTTCCATGAGTTCATCTCCTATATTTTTTGTTTTTGTGTGTTAATGCACAATTATCTATTTGTTTCTTAAGGTTAGAGTGGGCTTATAAAAAAAGTATGAAAATATGGAATGGAAAGTGATTTGAATATAGAAATTCTTGAAAAATTTTGGTAGGGAATCTCA
>CALXVA010000017.1 GCA_944391835.1 uncultured Clostridia bacterium
CAGTTACTGGATAATGTTTATATTTTGTTTTTAGAATAAGAATGTAATAAATACACAAAAAAGTAAGACGGTTCTGCGCAAAGCACAAAACCATCTCACTTTTTTGGTTTTCACCTACATTGTTTAAGCGTATTTTCGCCTAAACTTTAATCGCTCCAAAGAAATTGTAAAGCAATTCCCTTGAACATATTTTACTCAGCACTCTTTTTTCTGTACTTGACTCCTTTCCTATAGTTCTCAATGACCGTATCCTTGTCGCAGTTCCTTTTGGTCACAGAAACTAAAACATCATTGAACGAAAAGTCAATGCCCTTAAAGGCACTATTCTTTCCATAAGCTTTGTTCAATTCCTTATGGAAATTTGAGCCTTTTTCGAAACAGCCACAAATGACTTCAGCAAAGTCATCTATGTACTCGCAAGGTGAAGGCATAACGACTGCCCACCCATAGGTATAAGAGATAACTTTGATATACCGCTCTTGGGCATTCTCATCTCCAATTACCCTAAAGTACATGCTTCCGTCTGCGTTTGTTTTTTCCAGTTTTACCAGAGTCGCTTGTGCCATTTTATTTTCCTCCTGTTCTAATCAAATGTAAATGGCTTTTGTGTAAAATACGATTTGCTGACAAATATAAAGTCTGCATAAGTTATATTATACAATAAATTTACATAATTTTCAAGTTTTTTTTGCAAAAGGGGACGGGCTTAAATTGTAAATGTTATGTTGACTCTTTTACAATTTAAGCCCGTCCCCTTTTGCAAATTTTAATACATTCCGTTCATTTGTCCTGCATCATCATTGTGGTTACCACAGTTGCATGCTGGCTCTTTTTTGTCTGTTACTAAGCTTTCTGTTGTAAGTATCATTGATGCGATTGATACTGCATTTTGAAGTGCACTTCTTGAAACCTTTGTTGGGTCTACAATTCCTGCTTTTTTCATATCTACGTATTCTTCTTTAGCTGCATCAAATCCTACACCTTTTTCGCTATTTTTTACTTTTTCTATTATAACTGCTGGCTCTAATCCTGCATTTGTAGCTATTTGTCTTGCTGGCTCTTCCAATGCTCTTAAGATTATTTTACCACCAATTTTTTCGTCTCCTTGTAGTTTTTCTACTTCTTTAGCAACTTCTGGTATGATATTTACAAATGCTGTTCCACCACCTGCAACTATACCTTCTTCAACTGCTGCTTTTGTTGCAGATAAAGCATCTTCTATTCTTAATTTTCTGTCTTTCATTTCAACTTCTGTAGCTGCACCAACACCAATTACTGCAACTCCACCTGCTATTTTTGCTAACCTCTCTTGTAAGTTTTCTTTTTCAAATTCGCTCTTTTCTTCTGCAATTTGTGCTTTTATTTGATTTACTCTTGCAGAAATTTGTGCTTTGTCTCCCATACCATCAACAATTATTGTATTTTCTTTTTGTACTTTTATTTGTCTTGCTCTACCTAATTGCTCTACTGTAGTATCTTTTAATTCCATTCCTAAGTCTGAAGAAATAACTTCTCCACCTGTAAGAATGGCTATATCTTGTAACATATTTTTTCTCTTGTCGCCATATCCTGGAGCTTTAACTGCTACTACATTTAGCACACCTCTTAATTTGTTTAAAATTAAAGTAGATAAAGCTTCTCCCTCTATATCATCACAAATAATAACTAGTTTTCCTGAATTTTGCATTAATGTTTCTAGTAATGGTAATATTTCTTGAATATTGCTTATTTTCTTATCTGTAATTAAAATATATGGATTATCAACTATTGCTTCCATCTTTTCTGTATCTGTTACCATGTATGGTGATACATATCCTTTGTCGAATTGCATACCTTCAACAACGTTTAGTTCTGTTTGAGATGTTTTAGATTCTTCTATTGTTATAACACCATCTTTTGAAACTTTTTCCATTGCTTCTGAGATTAGTTCTCCGACTTCTGTGTTATTAGCTGATATACTTGCAACTCTTGCAATATCTTCTTTGCCATTTACTGGTGAACTTACTTTTTTAAGTTCTTCTACAGCTGAATTTACAGCTTTATCCATACCTCTTTTAATTGCCATTGGATCTCCACCTGCTGCAACGTTCTTTACTCCTTCTTTTACCATACTTTGAGCAAGAACCATAGCTGTTGTTGTACCATCACCTGCTACATCGTTTGTTTTTATAGATACTTCTTTTACTATTTGAGCTCCCATATTTTCAAATGGGTCATCAAGTTCAATTTCTTTTGCTATTGTAACACCATCATTTGTAATAAGTGGTGCTCCAAACTTTTTGTCTAGAACTACATTTCTTCCTTTTGGTCCCATTGTAACTCTTACTGTATCTGCTAATTTATTAACACCGTTTAATAGGCTTTTTCTTGCATCCTCTCCAAATTTAATATCTTTTGCCATTCTACATTACCTCCTAAAATTTTTAATTTATTTCTGTTGTCCTCTCTTTTATGTCTTTTATCGCAAAATTTCTATTAATCTTCAACTATTCTGCTATTGCTAAAATATCCTCTTGTCTAACTATTGTGTAGTCTTCGCCTTCATATTTTACTTCTGTTCCTGAATATTTGTTTACTACAACTTTGTCTCCTTTTTTAACTAGCATTTTTTCTAGTTTTCCATCGATTTCTCTACCTGGTCCAACTTCTACAACTTCTGCTATTTGTGGTTTTTCTTTTGCATTTGGTGCTAAAATAATTCCACTTTTAGTTGTTTCTTCACTTTCTAACATTTTAATAACTACTCTGTCTGCTAATGGTTTTAACATTTTTATCTACCTCCTTAAAATATTTCTACCATTTATTCAATATATTAATATGTACAAAATATAAATATATGATTTATATTTCGTAGTCCATTAACGTTTTTAGCAGTCCTTATTTAAGACTGCTAAAAATATATACCCTTTTTTATTAAAAGTCAATAGTTATTTTTAATTTTCACAAAATGTTCACATTTCTTGTTATAATTTGCAACTTAATTTAAAAAGTGAGCAATGTATTTTTTTATTTTTGGTTTGAGTGCTTAAGGTGGGGACCGACAAGTTTACAAACTGTTAAACGACACTTTAGTGGAGTTTATACAGTTTGTACGATGTTGGGGGCCGAAAACCAAAAATAAAAAAATACATTGCTCACTTTTATATAGATGCAAATTTTAACAATTTTACTTCATTTGCTCTCCCATTTTCCATAAATTCCACAAGGTAGTATTAGTTTTGAATTCGTCATTGGAAGGCCTATTTCTCCATGAGAAAATTTACCATCTTTTTTTATATTTAGTCTTAAAATGTTCTCTAATACTGTGCTTGAAATTCCTGTTGTATATGAATTTATTAAAAAGAATAATGGTTTGTCTGATAATACTTTTGAGCATAATTCTACTAAATCTGAAATATTATCTTCAAATTTCCATACCTCTCCATTTGTTCCTCTTCCATAAGATGGTGGGTCCATTATTATTCCATCATATTTATTGCCTCTTCGTATTTCTCTATTCACAAATTTAACTACATCATCAACTATAAATCTAACAGGCCTGTCCTTTAAACCTGATGATACTATGTTTTCTTTTGCCCAAGTAGTCATTCCTTTTGAGCTATCTACATGGCAAACAGACGCACCTGCATAACTACAAGCTACAGTTGCACCTCCTGTGTAGGCAAATAGGTTTAATACTTTTATATCTCGCTTTGCATTTTGTATTTTTGAAATCATCCAATCCCAATTTACAGCTTGCTCTGGAAATAATCCTGTATGTTTAAATCCCATTGGCTTTATATTAAATACTAAATCTTTATACTTAATTTGCCAATTTTCTGGCACTTTGCTATTATATTTCCAAGCGCCACCACCACTTGAACTTCTATTGTATCTAGCATTTGCTTTGTTCCATTTTTCTGGGAACGATTTATTTTTCCATATAATTTGTGGGTCTGGTCTTATTAGCACCACATTTCCCCATCTTTCTAGCTTTTCTCCATTTGCCATATCTAATATTTCATAATCTTTCCAATTATTTGCTACATCCATTTTTCTACTCCTAATTTATATACTCATATAACATTTTTCTTTTAAAAACTCTTTAATTTGCTCTTCATTATTTTCTTCATAGTATGAAATAAGTAAGTTTTTAAATTCTTCCGTTAATTCTGCAGGAATTACTATAATTCCTTTTCCTTTAGAAATTAAATAATGATTACTAAATATTACTGATGTTCTTTTATTTCCATCAATAAATACTTGTCTTTTCATAACATACAACAAGAGATTGATAGCTTTATCTACTTCATCAATGTCCATTTTCAATATTTCTTCCAATTCTTCTTTTATTACACTTTCTATTGGTAAACTTGGTTGCCATTTTGTTCCTCCTATTGTAACAGGTACGTTCCTTATTTTTCCAGCTGAATAATAAAAGCCTTCCTCTATCAGTTTGTTTATTTCGCATAACAAAGCAAAATTAGTAGGACTTAAAATAACGTTTTTGTTTAATATAAATTCCCAAGCATGTTTTAGATTTACTACTTTTAATATGTCTTCTGAGGTCATATTATTTACTTTTCCACCTTCTATAATGCTTTCTGTATCTGCAAATGTAGTTGCTACTCCTTCTAATATAGCTTGTTTATATATGGTATCTACTAAATGCCTTTTTGCAAAGTCTATGTTCTGCTCTACTTTTGGTGAAATTTCTTCTTCTACATAATTTAATTGTTTTAATTTTTTTGATATTTCTCTTATTTGTCTTTTTAATTCTTTTGCTTTAATGCTATTATTTAATACTAAATTATATAATTCATCTGAATATTCACCAACATATTTAGTTAAAGCCACACCATTCTCTCTATAATGTACATATATATATCGCTTTGAATTATTTTCTCTTATCTCAACTGAACCATACGCAAGAGATTGTAATTCATTTTCAATCATTTGTTTACTTTGAAGGAGATTCATTATTTCAATTTTTTCTTCCACTTTTACCATATCCCTTCTGGTATAATTTTAAATGTGAAACATTTCTTGATTTTTTCCTTGATTTTGTTTCACATTTGTATTATAACACAAAATTCAAAAAATGTGAAACATTTTTCGTTTTTTTCTTTAATTTTGTTTCACATTTTTTTATTACTACTCACGGCTTCTTATAGTCATAGCAATGTATATTTAAAATTTATGTTTCCGGCCCCCAACTGCGTACAAACTGTATAAATTTCGCCAATGCTCAATTTAACAGTTTGTAAACTTGTAGGTCCCCACCTTAAGCACTCCAACATAAATTTTAAATATACATTGCTATGACATTCTAGAGCGAGCTGTGAATTGTAATAAATTTTTCATTTTATATTTTCATTAACACACTCACAAAACTTGATATTAACAACAAATCAATAACAATAAAGCTTATTGTTGCCATTACAATAGTGGTAATCATCTTATGATTTGATATTCCTTTTGCTATTCTTGTTATAATATTTCCTTTTTTGTTCTTTACAACCTGTCCATCTTTAACTTCTAAAATAATATCTTTTGCATACTCCATACAAAATCCCCCGTTCTTTCCAAAACTCTATTTTTGCTTTAAAAAGATTTAAAGCATCTATTATATAGATATTCCTGAATTGAACATTATATTCATACTTTCGCATACAAAATTACTACTATTTTGTTTATAATCTGCAAATTTATTTCATAAACTCACATTAACTAGGCAGTTTCAACATTTATTTTACTTTTAATTTAAAGTAATACTCTTTCGATTTTGTAACTATTCAAATTAAATTATAGCACTCTTACCCTTGCAACTCTTCTTTTATTTTTCTAGCTAATTCTTCATTTATTCCTTTTACTTTACTTATATCTGCAATGTCTGCTTCTGCAATTTTTTTGGTGCTACCAAATTTCTTTAACAGTGCGTTTTTCTTTACTTCTCCTATTCCTGTTATGTCGTCTAATGCTGATTTTGTCATTTCTTTATCACGCAATTTCTTGTGGTATCCTATTGCTGTATCGTGCACTGCATCTTGGAAATTAGTTATTAAATTGAATAAGTTATTTGATATTTTTAGTTCTTCTCTTTCCGTATTCATCAAAGCTCTGGTTGAGTGTTTGTCGTCTTTTACCATTCCAAATATTGGTATATCTAGTACACTTACATCAAAATCGCTATTCTTACTTAAGTAATCTTTCTTTAATTCGTCGATTGCTTCTAGAGCTGCTCGTATTTGGGTTATTCCACCATCAACTAGTATAACATCTGGTAATCGTCCAAATCCACCATTTGGGTTTTCTACTGAATGAATTAGCCTTCTTGTAATTACCTCTTTCATACATTTTGGATCGTCTTGGCCAATTACAGTTTTTATTCTAAATCTTCGCGACAAATTCTTTTTTATAATTCCATCTTGCATCACGCACATACCAGCTACCATATTTGTTCCAGAAAGGTTAGATATATCATAACATTCTATTTTTCTAGGAAGCTTGTCTAAATTTAGCACCTCTTTTAACTCAGTTAGAACTTCTAACTTGTCCTTTTCTTTGTTTTCTAATGTAACTTTTGCATTGTTTTCTGCCATTTCTACTAGCCTTAGTTTTTCTCCTTTTTGAGGTGTTTTTATCTCCACTTTTCTTCCTGCTTGTTTTGTAAATAGCTCTTGCAAAACCTCTTTGTCTTCTATTTCTTCTCTTAGCATTATTTTATTTGGAAGAATGGCTCTGTTTATGTAATATTGTTTTATAAATGTAGATAAAATTTCTTCTGATGTTTCATCTACTAAATCATTTAGGAAGAAGTGTTCTCTTCCTATCATCTTGCTCTTTCGTACAAAAAATACTTCTACGCATACCTTTGTTTCGTTTCTTGCAAGTCCTATTACATCTATATCGTTTTCAGATATATTTGACACTTTTTGCTTTTCTGATATTCTTTCTATTGCAATTTTTTTATCTCGTAAATATGCTGCCTTTTCGTATTGTAGCTTATCTGCTGATTCCTTTATTTCTAAATCCAACTGTTTTATTAAGTCATCTGTTTTTCCTTCTAGCACATCTACTATTTCTTTAATTTGCTTCATATACTCTTCTCTTGAAACATACCCCATACATGGTGCCATACATTTTTTTATATGATAATTTAGGCAAGGTCTATCTTTGTATTTGAAGCTTTTGCATTGCCTTATTTTAAATTTGGATTTTATATACTCTACCATTTCTTTTGCACTTCCACTATTAGCATATGGACCAAAATATTTAGCTCCATCATTTAAAATTCTTCTTGTTATATACACATCTGGATATTCTGCCTTTATATTTACTTTTATATATGGATACGTTTTGTCATCTTTTAAAAGCACATTAAATTTAGGCATATTTTTCTTAATTAAATTACACTCTAGAATAAGCGCTTCTGCTTCGTTATCTGTTACGATGTATTCAAAATGGTCTATTAGTGAAACCATATTTTGTATTCTTTTGGTTTTATTAGTTTTCCTAAAATATTGCCTTACCCTATTTTTTAATGAAATTGCCTTACCTACATATATAATTTTGTCATCTTTATCGTGCATTATATACACTCCTGGCTTTCCAGGCAACTTTTTTAATTCCTCTTCTATGTTAAACATATTCGCTTCCTCGTTTTTTTATTAAACTGTATCTATTATAGCATACTTTATCACAATTCTTCAATTACATTAAAGAAAAGAGTATGTATTTTGTTAGTAGATAATAGTTTTTACAAAAGTTTAGGTATAAACCCTAGGTAATATGTATATTTAGAGAATTTTCGCAGTGACGCGTAAGCGACCAAACGAGCTTCTTTGAAGCGAGTGCGATTTGGAGCAACTTTCCTGCGATAAAAAGAAAAAAATTTTTTCTTTTTATCATAATAAAGGTGCGACACCAAGGAACAAAAAAATTTGATAAATATACATATTACCTAGGATTTATACCATATTATCTTTCAAAAGCCATTATCCAGTAGCTCTTTTCCTTTGTGTCTATACCTCCACCTTACTTATCAGCTTCTCTATATTTTTCCTCCTATTGTACCTTCTTATCTCCAGTATTTCCATATACCACAAATATGCCAAAATGATTACAATAGATATGTTATGTATGTATAAAATAACTATGCTTGAAATTGCTGTTAGCAATATTAACACTGTTTTAGAAATAAAATATGTAAGCTTGTATGCTACTATATTACCATAGAATAGTTTTATTATTTCGTTTATAACTCTTCCTCCATCCATCGGGTATATTGGTATTAAGTTAAATATTGCTATTAGGAAATTTGAGTAAATTATAATTTGATATAAATATATATTTGTTACGTTTATATTTAAGTTTCCAACTAATATAACTATAACGTCAATAAGTAAATTGGTTATTGGTCCAGCGAGCGCTATAATTGCTTTTTTTATGCAAAGCATTTTTCTTTCGTTTATTTTTAACTTGCTTGGCACATTACTGGATTCACTATTAGAGACTTGATGTTCAATACTAATATTATCTATATTTTCCAAGTCATTCATCTTAAACTTCATTTGAAGTCCCACTGGAGTTAATTTTATTTCTTCTGGTCTAAAGCCTAAAATCACTCCCATTAGTAGATGTCCTAATTCGTGAATAATCGCAAATATCATTAAAGTTACATATATTTCTATTTGTGAAGTGAGTAGAAACAAAAAAAGAAATAAGAAAATTTTCAAATCTATTTTAATACTCATTGTTTTTGCAACCTTCTTTCTGTTTTCATTTTATCTAAAGCTAGATTATATATTTAAAATTCTATTATTTTCTCTGGATTCACCGTCCTGTTTTCTCTCCTTATTTCAAAATGAAGGTGTGGTCCTGTTGAATTTCCTGTAGAACCAACTTCTGCAATTTTGTCTCCTTGCTTGACTTTTTGCCCCTCTTTTACAAGTAATTTACTACAATGAGCATATCTAGTTAAAACGTCTCCATTTTCTATATCTATATGTTTTCCATACTCTCCCTCTTCTGATGAAACTGTTACGGTTCCATCCATTGCTGCATATATTGGCGTTCCAGTATTTGCTCCTATATCGATACCTCCATGATTTGCAGATACCACTTCTGTTTCTTCTCTTGCACCATACCTTGATGTAACCGTTCCTGTAACTGGAAGGATAAAGCTATAGCTTTCTTTTATATACTCAATGTCTAATTCTGCTTGAGATTTTTTTGTGTCAGATTTTTCGTCACTACTATCTTCAACTATTTCGTTTGTAACTGCTCCTCCAATTCCGCCTACTATATTTGTTTCTTCAGTATTGTTTTGGCTATTTTCGCCTTCTTGGTTTGAAGCATTATCTTTACTTCCTTCGTCATTTGTGTTGCCTTCAGTATCAGTGTTTTCCGTATTTGTGGCACTTTCATCTGTAGCACTATTTGCATCCACTACATTAGCTGTTTCTTCATCGTCTACTCCATTTTCGGCTTCTCCCCAAAATTTATTTTCTTCTAAAAATGAGGTGATTTGACTTTGTATTTGACCAAAATTTATGTCATAGGATAGAAACTCTTTTGTTTTATTTATTACATCTTGAGAAAAAATATAATTTCCATTCTTAATTAAATAAAATATCACGTATATCATGGCACAAATCACAAGTTGAAAAAACATTTTTTTAAAAAGAGATAATTTTTTTGTATCCTCTCTATTTACACTATCTCCTGCAACTCGTACACCTTTTGCAATCTTTCTTCTGTTATATATTTCTTCCGCTCTTCTAATTCGTTCTTCACTGCTGATTGTTCGTTCCAAAATAAAAACACCTCTTCCTTTGTTGTTTTTTACATATATATGTCCACTGGGTGTTTTTTATTCATATTAAATTATATAGTTTATGGCTTCTAAAATTTTTATTAGAGTTAACTACATCTCTGTTTAATTTATGGCCACTACACTATGGTAAAAATAATTCCTACAATCGTAGTTAAAAACAAAAATAAATTTAGTCTTATAGAATTTTTATATCTTTTTTCTAACTTTTTAATAGTTCTTTCTTTTTTCGGCGAGTTGTTTTCTATTCTATCTAAATAGGATTTAATTACCATTTCTGCATCTTTTACAATATACCCCGTTTGCTCTTTCTCTTCTTCCATATTTTCTTCATTAGGTGGTATAGTCTGATATTTATGTATCTTATTATTCTCCTTTAATATTATTATTGCTTCTTCTACTAAATTAGATGGCAAATTTTTTAACACTATCATATTTTTCATATCGCTCATTTTGTTATCCTCCTCTTAAGTAATTCTTACTTAGAGTTTTGCCATAATTCTATTTCTTATACAATTTGTATAGATAATAAATAATATTTTTTCCTAATAATGGTTAGTTAGTCGAAAAAACTTTTCCTATCCCCACAGAAACCATATTTACAATATTTTCTACTTCTTTTTTATCAACATTTTTTAGTTCTGCTAAATTATTAATCATAGAATTTGTATTTTTGCCTACCACACACTTAATGTTTAAATTAGAATAAAAACAGATACTTTTTTCTAAAGCTTTTCCTATTTTTATATATCCTTTAGTTAATATAACTTTCCCCATATTTTCTTTGTTTCCTAAAGCTGCATCTATTGTTATAATATATGGATTATCAAATTTTTCGTAAATTTCTGTTAATATACTTTTTGCATTATTAAAATTGATTGTACTTTCTAGAACTCCATATATTTTTATATAATTATTCTCCAAATATTTTATATTTTTTCCTACTAATGGTCCTATAGCATCACCAATTACTTTTTTAGTACCTATGCAGAGTATTATTACATTAGAATAGTCTTGGCTTAAATCTTTTACTCCCACCTCTAACTCTTTAATAAATTTATGGTATCTATTATACAATTATTATTCCCCTTCCTTATGTTATACATTATTGCATTTTATTCTTTGTCTCTTGCAATTATGATGTTTATATTTCTATCCTTGCTATATTTTTTTACAATGTCCTCTGAAAAGCTTGCAATTTCATTAGTAACAATAATTGTATCATATCTTTTATTTATTAGTTCTTTAATCTTATCATCTGTTTTTTCTGGCTCTACTAACTTAAAAACGTCAAAGCCTAATCTTTCTGGCATTTTAAAACTCTCATCATCTTTTTCGTACTTTACCCAAGATATTTTCATTTACATCACCAGTTATATTCTTTGACATTTTTTCAATTTTATGCAAAAATGTGGACAAAAGGGACACTCCTTTCTGTCCACAGTAGAAAATATATAGATTAAAGTAGTTTCATAGTGCAAAAGGTGTGGACAAAAAGGAGTGTCCTTTTTGTCCACAATTTTAATTTTCTTCTTCTTTGCTTAATTCTTCTTTTAAACTTTCATCAGATATATATTCCAAAGCCTTTCTGTCATTTGCAACTGCTGCTTCTGCTATTACTCTATCTGCTCTTAGCCTTTTGCTGGCATATTTTAGTATTAGCCCTTTGTTTTTTACTGCCTCTAGCACTACATCATAGTCATCTCTTAATTGTTTTGATGCATAATATAGCTCTTGTCCATCAATTTTTACTGCCTCTAGCATTACTTCTTTGTCATCAGATAATCGCTGGCTTACATAGCAAGCTGTCCATCCAACTTTTTTAATTGATTCCAAAACCACTTCTTTATCATCTTTTAAGCTTTCTCCTGCAAATTCAAGTGCATTTCCATCTTGTTTTATTGCAGTTAAAACCACTTCTTTATCATTTTTTAATTCTTCAGATGCATAGTCCAATAAACTTCCTTGTTTACTTACCATACTTAATACATAATCTTTATCATTATTTTTTTCTAAATCAAATTCCACAAAACCATCTTCTTTTCTTTTAATTTTTCATGCTTCTTACTATTTTTGCATATTTTCTTTTGAGAATTATTATATTTTTATTCTAATGTCTTTTATTTAATTTTCATTCCTCTCATTTCGTCTTTTGCCTCTTTGCTTACTCTATTAGATTCAATAATTTTTTGCAAAGTTTTGTTAAAAGTAAATTTATCTAACGAGTTATTTTTTAGAAATTCTCTGGTTTTATTCTCATATTTAACAAAAGCCACAGATATTCCCCAAGCCACTGCCATTTTTACATAGTATTTGTCCAGCTTAATTTCATTATATATTTTAAATACCTCGTCTATATATTCATCAGTTAGATAATAGTCCATAAGCATAATTACAGCAAATCTTACCTCAAATTCATTTTTCGAGCTAATATATTGTTGTATAAATTCAAATACTTTTTCCATATTTTTATTTGTGAATTTATATGTAGAACAGCAACAATCACAAATAGCCCAGTTATCAATCATTGGTACAAATTGTTCCAAATATTTTAATCTTGTTTCCAAATCCGCTTTCATATATCCAATAACCAAACCGTATATCATTTTCTCTTCATATACTTGGCATTTGTATTTATCTAAAAATTCTATTTGGCTTTCTTTAGCAACTTGTTTTGCAATTTCTCTTAATCTAGGCAATCTAACTCCCATAATGTTATTTGTCCCAGGGCATAAACTACTATGGAATTGTTTGTATTTTTCATCTACCGATTCAGTTAATATACTCTTTAAATCAATCATATTTTCTCCATTTCTTATATTGTTTTATTTAGATATTATTATTTTGATTTTACATAGAAGTCCATTCTTGTTTTTTATAATAATTTGTATATTTGTTTACTTTGCTTTCATACCAAGTATTATTTAGTATTTCATTTTTATATTCTCTATAAATTAAATCATAATTTTTCAAAAAATCCAATACTACATATTTAGTGCATGGATATTTTTTTCTAAGTTCATTTCCTAATACATGTATTCTTCCGTTTTTACAATGCACCACAAATTCACTTGAAGATTTTTGTAATTCTAAATCTTTGTATAGTGGTATAATTATATCTCTATATAAAGTTTCGTATGAAAGCAAGTAGTCTTTTCCTACAAAACTTTTAGGCACCAAAACTATAGGTTCTTCCATATAAACTGGTAATTCCTCTGCTCGTTTTTCCCAAATTTTATTTTCATTGTTCCAACACAAGTTCTTTAATTCCATAGTTTTCATAGGTATTTTCCACATTTTACATTGCTCTTGTGTATAATTAATCAAGTCTTCAAAAATTATTGTAGTAATTAAATCCGACACTTTATCTTTTTCGATATTATTTATTGCTATTGAAAAATCAAATATATCTTCTACAAAGCCAGATTCAAACACATTTCCTTGCGAAAGTACTTTTATTATAGACACTCCTTCACTATATCTAAAACTTTTTCCATAAGTAGTTTCTATAGAATATCCAAGTCTCGTTTCATTTCTTTCGCAAAAAACATCCATAAATTCTAATAACTTATTATACTCTTTATTCTTCGAAAGTTCTACCATATTCCTTACAAATTTTTCTATTTTACTGTAACATCTCTTATGCAATTCTGTACTACCATTTCTTATTCGTAAAGGGTCTAAAAAAAGAAAATTATCCTTACTTAAATTTATATTTGCAAAATCTAATTTTATAGCTGGTATATGATATCTGGTACTAATTTTCATGACAATCTCCTATACTTTTTTTATTTAAGTATATCGCTTGAATTGTTTGCGTACAAGATCGTATTTTGTTTCTTTATTTCTACTTTTTACCTTTACTAAAATATCATATCATTTATTTATAGACTTATCTTTTCAATCTAGTTGTATTCTAATTGCTTGTTTGCTTCATTTCCTGTATGCTGTAAAAAGTTTCCATAGTTAAACTCCTCTCTTACAACATTATATTATTTGTAAAGCATCTGCCAATATAACATTAAATCCTAAAAAAATAGGCTTAAGAAGAAAATTCCTTAAGCTCTATAATTTCACAAAAATTCTTGGTAGCGAGAGGGAGATTCGAACTCTCGACCCACTGGGTATGAACCAGTTGCTCTAGCCAACTGAGCTATCTCGCCATTTTTATTTGATATGCTATTTTTTCAGCACGAATTAAATTATACAGGTTTTTATTGCATTTGTCAAGTATAATGTCACTATTTTATTCAAACAAATCAGAATGTGAACCTGTACGAGTTAATACCAAGATTAAATTTGCATTATTTTTCTTATACTCAAGTAACCAATCGGGTTTAATATGGCATTCCCATAATCCGTATTTCTTTTGGTTCTAATAAATGATTTCTATATTTTGATGGTAAAGGAATGTCATTTGCTAACATTTGTATAACTTCATCTAGTAACTTAATATTTAATTTTCTTTTTTGTATGATTTTTAAATCTTTTTTAAATTGACTTGTCACTTTTATTTCAAATTTATTTGTCTTCATTGTCTATCTCCTCAATCATGTCATAAACACTATTATAGCTTTTATAGTTTTCAGGTTTTTCCATTATTGCATCAGCCTCTTTTATTGCTTCAATTGTTTCTTTATTAAATGTTGGTTTTTTTATCATAAATGGAATACTATTAGTCATTACTACTTGTTTTAAAAACACTGTTACTGCATCAGCAATATTCATTCCCAAATCATTTAAAGTTTTTTCTACTTCTTTTTTTAATTCAGGTTCAATTCTAATATTTAAAGTATCAGTTTTAGCCATTTTTCCACCTCCTACTATATTTATGTATTATCTTACAGTAATATTGTAACACATTGTATTTACAATGTCAACAATATTATATTATTATTTACACATAAATGTGATTTTATACTTTGCTATAATTAAATTATGAAAAAAATAAAGGCTGTTATAATTTACAGCCCCTATAAAATTTATTTAATGTTCTATCTACTTCTATCTTCTTCTCTTTGCTCTTTTTCCACTTTCTTTACTGGTTGTGGTTTAGTTAAATCCTTTTTCTCCACTTTTACAGCTTTTAATGTTTCTCTTCTTTGTGCTTTACCAGAATTTCCATAAGCATCTACTTTGCTATCTATAGTTCTTGAACTTTCTGCTAATGCTTTTTCTGTTGCATCTGTAGAATCTACACTTAATTCTACATCTGGTTCTATATCATTTTCACTTGTTACCATATTTTTTATACTTACAAATGGAGATGCTAGTATTTGCCAAAAGCTAAGCTTCACTTCTCTGTCCATTATATTCACCTCGATTTAGTAAAACTACTGTTTTACCCTAATTTTAAAACTCTATTTCTATATTAACATAATTTTACAGAAAAATCAAGCCTTATCCCATATAATCTCTTAATTTCTTGCTTCTGCTAGGATGTCTTAGTTTTCTTAGTGCCTTTGCTTCTATTTGTCTTATTCTTTCTCTTGTAACATCAAATTGTTTTCCAACCTCTTCAAGTGTTCTTGCTTTTCCATCTTCTAAGCCAAATCTTAGTTTTAATACCATTGCCTCTCTTGGTGTTAGTGTATCCATTACTTCTTCTAGTTGTTCTCTTAAAAGTGTATGTGCTGCAGAGTCTTGTGGTGCTGGACTATCTTCATCTTGTATAAAGTCTCCTAGATGGCTATCGTCCTCTTCTCCTATTGGTGTTTCTAATGATACTGGGTCTTGTGCTATTTTTTGTATTTCCATAACTTTTTCAACGCTTATTTCCATTTCTTTTGCAATTTCTTCTGGGGTTGGTTCACGTCCGTTTTGTTGTAATAATTGTCTTGAGGTACGAATTAGTTTATTTATTGTTTCTACCATGTGTACTGGTATTCTTATGGTTCTAGCTTGGTCTGCTATAGCTCTTGTGATGGCTTGTCTTATCCACCAAGTTGCATACGTACTAAATTTGAATCCTTTGTTATAGTCAAATTTTTCTACTGCTTTTATTAGTCCCATATTTCCTTCTTGAATTAAGTCTAAGAAAAGCATTCCTCTACCCACATATTTTTTTGCTATACTTACAACTAGTCTTAAATTTGATTCAGCTAATTTTTGTTTTGCTTCCTCGTCTCCTTTTAATATTCTTTGTGCTAGTTCTGCCTCTTCTTCATAGCTTAGAAGTGGTATTTTTCCTATTTCTCGTAAATACATTCTAACAGGATCGTCTACACTAACACCTTCTATGTTAGATACATCCATATCCTCTAGTTTAATTTCTTCTACATTTTCTAAGTCTTCTATGTCTGGCTCTTCTATATCATCATTTAGGTCTACACCCAAATCCTCAAAAGCATCAAATACTTTATCAATTTCTTCTGGATCAGTATCATCTAGTTCTGTTGCTAACTCTCCATAAGTAATTTTTCCACTTTCTTTTGCCTTTTCTATGATTTTTTGAACTTTATCATTGTTTATTGTTGAATCGCTATCTTCTTTTTCTTCTTTTGTAAGCTTATTTTCAACTTTATCAGAATTCTTTTTTGACTTTGCTTCTGCTTTCATTGGCTTATCTATTTCTTTTTTATTTTGTACACTTTTATTATTTTTTTCTTGTTCTTCATTATCAGCTACTACTTTTACGTCTTTTGCTTTTTTCTCTACTTCTTTTACTGCATCATTTTCTGAATTTTTCATTTTTATAACTCCTTTCTTCTATTTAACCTTAGCTAGCTTTAGTATTACATCATTTAAATTCTCTTCGAGTTCATGTATTTCTTCCTTAGTCATATTATCTGTGTTTTCCAATTTTTTTATTATTTCATTTCTTCTATTTACTAATTTTTCTTTATTATATGTAGTAAGTAAGTCTTCTATACATTTGTTTATATCTAGTATTCCAAAGTCATCCGCCATTATTCCAGATAAATAATTTATTATTTCTTCATCGTCAAAGCTATCTAAAATATTGCTTGTTTTTCCTTGGGCATATAGCTCATAAATTTTAGAAATTATTTTTTTATTTATTTCTGCTTTTATATTATCTACCAATATTGTGTCTTTTACTTTTTCATAGCTTTCTTGTGGATAGTTAACTAATATATATATAACCATTTTTTCTCTTTTTATTATAGATTCGTCAATTTTTTCTGTGTTTTCTTTTCTTAATAGATTTTTTATTGGTGTGCTTTCCAAAACTTTTTTATCGTTATCTTTTTTATATACTAGTTTATTTACCTCTCCATATATAGCTTCTTTAGATATTCCATATTCTTTTGAAATTTTGTCTATATAAATTTCTTTTTCCATGCTGTTGTCTACTTTTGATAATATCTTAGCAATTTCATTTAAAAATTTTATTTTGTCATTTACATTTTCAATATTTAAATTTTGCTTTAAAATTTTTACTTTAAATTCAACAAGTGATATAGCTGAATCTACACATTTTTGAAATCTTTCTGGTCCGTATTTTATTACAAATTCATCAGGGTCTTTTGCTCCATATATTTGAAGTACACGAATATCACATCCCATGTTTTGGAGTATTTCGAGTCCCCTTAAAGTTGCTGCTTGTCCTGCACCATCAGCATCATATCCTATTATTACTTGCTCGCTATTCTTTCTAAGGAGCCTTCCTTGCTGTTCTGTAAGTGCTGTTCCAAGCGAAGCCACTACATTTGTAATACCTCTTTGGTAAAGAGATATTGCATCCATATAGCCTTCTACTATTATTAACTTTTTTGTATCACCTTTTTTGGCAATATTTAATCCAAATAGATTTCTTCCTTTACTATATACTATGTTTTCTGGAGAATTTATATATTTAGGTTTGCTATCATCTAATACTCTTCCACCAAATGCAATAAATTTGCCTGCTGTGTCTTGGATTGGTATCATAAGTCTTTTTCTAAATCCATCAATAAATTTGCCATTATCTGTTTTATTTACTAGGCTTGATGCTAATATTTGCTCTTCTGTAAAGCCTTTTTGTTTTAATAGATTATATAGCTCATCAAAATTACCAGAATAACCAATTAAAAATGATTTTAATGTTCTGTTGTCTAATTTTCTTTTTTTAATATATTCTTGTGCTGGTTTTGAAGTTGGTTTATATAAATTCTCGTGGTAAAACTTAGCAGCGATTTCATTTATTTCATAAACTTTTGATTTTAGTATAGCTTTTTTATTATCTTGGTAACTATTATCTAGTGTAGGTAGTGTAATATTGGCTCTATTAGCTAATAGTTCTAGGGTTTCTCTAAAATCTAAGTTTTCTATTTTACTAACAAAATGTATAACATTACCTCCAACACCACAACCAAAGCAATGAAAAATTTGCTTGTCTGGTGACACAGAAAAAGAAGGTGACTTTTCTTTATGAAATGGACATAGTCCAAAAAAGTTTCTTCCACTTCTTTTTAATATTACGTATTGAGATATTACATCAACTATATCGTTACTACTTCTTATTTCTTCTATTAATTCTTCACTATACCTTACCAATTTTTTCTAACCTTTCTATCATATACTTATTTTATTCGACATAAAGTCTTTAATTCCTTCTTATGATTTTACAGTTTTTACCTACCTATATAAAATTGCTTTTTATACTCAAAATTTCTTGGTCAAAGCCAACAACAAAGTCGTACCTTTTCGATACGACCTTTTTTCTGTAAATTTTATAAATTTTCGCTTGTTCCTGTTCCATTAAATGGTATAAATTTACTTACTATATCTTGATTTATGTCTATATGTTCTTGTGGTAATTTATATTCATCAAAAGATATATTTATTTTATTTTCTACTAATTGTTCTACCTCTTCTTGTGATGCATGCTCTGCAAGTACTAATTCACTCACTAATATTTGTTTAGCATTATTAAGCATTTTCTTTTCTCCTGTAGATAGTCCTTTTTCTTTTTGTTTAAAGCTTAAATTTCTAACTACGTCTGCCACTTCATATATATCTCCACTTTTCATCTTGTCCATATTGTCTCTATACCTTTTGTTCCAGTTTTGAGACATTTCTGTTTCATTTTGTCCTAATACAGACATTACTTTTGCAGCTTCTTCTTTGCCTATTACACTTCTAACACCAACTTCTTCTGCTTTGTCTGTTGGTACCATTACCTTTACTTCTCCTGGCATTTTGATAATATAATAATTTTGTTTTTCTCCTAATATGTTCTTCTCTTCAATTGCATCTATTGTTCCTGCTCCGTGCATTGGATATACTATTTTGTCACCTATGTTAAACATATAGGTCCTCCTTTCTAAAGTAAATTTTCTATATATGAAGTTAAAGAAAGGGTTTTGTTTCTCTTTTTCAACTACATTTCTATTATACTACAAAAAATGGCAAAAGTCAAAACTTTTACCATTAGTTTTTATGTAATTTGTAGCTGAATTGCTTGAAATTGACGGGTTTCAAAAGTTTAAATTTTTTTTCATTTTTTTTGTTTGTTTTCGTTTTAATTATGTAGACTATGTTCTGTGTTGCTTTGATTTCAAGCGATGTATCGTTTTTCATTTTAATTTAGCATTTTACTTATTGTTTAAATTTTTATTTAGTATATTTAATATTTAGAACATTATTTGCTAGTTGATCCAAATCCACCTTTTCTTTCTCCCTCTGCATTGTCATCATCTGTTATTAAATATTTTTGGAATATAGCTTGTCCTATTGCATCTCCTTTTTTTATAACTGTATCTTCGTCTTTTATATTATAAAATGCAAACATAATATGTCCGTCATTGTCTGGATTTCCATAATAGTCTTTATCTATAACTCCAACACTGTTTGATAAAATTAATCCTTTTTTCTTTGGATTAGAACTTCTATTATATAACATTAGAACTTCATCATCTTGCATATATGCTTTTATTCCTGTTTTTACAAGAGTAGGTGCCATACCTTTTTTGAAACTTGGTACTACTGTATCTTCTGCTGCTTCTACATCATAACCTGCAGAAAATTTTGTTTTTCTGATAGGTAAGTTTATTTCTTTATCTTCCCAACCTTTTGCTACTTCAAATCCTCTTTTTCTTTCCATTTGTATATCATCCTTTCAATTTGTATTTTTTGTTTTAGGCTCATTATATTATAGTTTTTGAGTTTGTCAAGAGTTTAGACAACGTTGAGTTATTAGATAATAGTTTTATAATATGATAAAAAGCCTCGGTATATGTATATTTATCAAATTTTTTTGTTCCTTGGTGTCGCACCTCTCTTATGATAAAAAGAAAAATAAGTTTTTCTTTTTATCTCAGGAAAGGTGCTCCAAATCGCACTCGCTTCAAAGAAGCTCGTTTGGTCGCTTACGCGTCACTACAAAAATTCTCTAAATATACATATTACCTAGGTTTAGAACTTAAATTTCTACAAAGCCTTTATTTAGTAACGATATTTTTAATAAAAAATTCGTACTACTTCTTAAACAAATAAAAAAACTCATCATATTATACTCATATAAAACAAAATGAAAGTGAGATGATTGCTATGCAAACTATTCCCTTATCTAACTTAAAACTTAATTCTACTGGTGTTATAAAAGAAATAAATTGTAAAAGTAATATTAAAAGACGTTTGTTAGATTTAGGCTTAATACCTAATACCGAAATAACCCCTATAATGGAAAGTGTTTCTGGTGACCCAATGGCCTATGAAGTTAGAAATATTATTCTTGCCATTAGAAAAGAAGATGCAGACAAAATTTTAGTAGAAATTAAAAATTAGAAATTGAGATGGAAGTGTCTTGAAAATATATGTAAACGATAGAACTAGAGGGCTTTTCATTTTATTTATATTTTCGACCCCCAACTGCATAACAGTCTGTAGAAAAAAACACATTGGTTTCTGCTTATTTCTACCTTCAAGAAAAAACAAGTTTTTTCTTGAAGAGTATTTTTTTCACAGACTGTAATTTGCTGGTCCCCACCTTAAGTCTCCAATATAAATAAAATGAAAAGCCTACTAGCTCTATTTTATTCAAAAAATACTTTTTTCAAAACATCCCTTCTAAACTGCTATTCTTTCAAATAACTAGGAGCCAAACCAAATTTGTTGCCATACATAATACCACACCACATATTGTAGGCAGTAAAAAAGCAATTATAGTCCATTTTATGCTTCCTGTTTCTTTTTTTATTGTAAGCAAGGTTGTAGTACATGGAAAATGCAAAAGTGTAAATATCATTACATTTATTGCAGTTAAAATGGTCCAGCCATTTTGCAATAGTATTTGTTCTATTTCATACATGTTTTCTAAATTTACTAAACTGCCTTTTCCCATATAGCACATAAGAATTATAGGTAAAACAATTTCATTTGCTGGTATTCCTAAAATAAATGCTGTTAAAATGTATCCATCTAATCCCATAAGTCTTGCAAATGGTTCAAAGAAGTTTGCTATATAATTTAATATGCTTATTTCACCAATGTTTATGTTTGCAAATAACCATATTACAAGTCCTGCAGGTGCTGCTATTGCTATTGCTCTTCCTAGCACAAATAATGTTCTATCCAGTATTGACCTAACTAATATTTGACCTATTTGTGGTTTTCTATATGGTGGGAGTTCTAATACAAATGAACTACTTTCTCCTTTTAATATTGTTTTGCTCAGAATTTTTGAGATGAGTAATGTCATTAAAATTCCCAGTAATACAATAAGTAAAACGGTAATTGTAGATACTATTGATGAACTTGCCTTTGTAAATATTCCTCCAATAAATATACTCGATATTGTTATTAAAAATGGAAATCTTCCATTACACGGTACAAATGCATTTGTAAGAATTGATATTAGTTTTTCTCTTGGAGAATCTATTATTCTACAACCTGTTACTCCACAACTATTACAACCAAATCCCATACACATAGTAAGTGCTTGTTTTCCTGAACTTCCTGCTTTTTTGAAAAATCTATCTAGGTTAAATGCAATACGTGGCAAAAATCCTAAATCTTCTAATAGTGTAAATAATGGAAAAAATATTGCCATTGGTGGTAGCATTACTGCTACAATCCAAGTTAAAGTTTTATATATTCCATCAATTACTATTCCTTTAAGCCAACTAGGTGCTTGTAAAAATTCAAAAGCATCTACTAATTTTTCTTGCAAAAAATTGAACACTTTAAATAACCATTCTGATGGATAATTTGCCCCTTTTATTGTTATCCATAAAATTATGCCTAAAAATGTTAGCATGAGTGGTATTCCAAGAACTTTTGATGTTAGTACTTTATCTATTTTTCTATCCTTTAAATTGTATTTTCCATTTGTTATACTAACTGTATCTTCATATATATTTTCTGCTCTAAATATTATGCTTGATATCATTTTATCTTTTACTTCATTTTGGCTCACTCCGTTAAAATTTAATATGTCACTAATTTCTGCTTTTTCTTTTATTAAATCTTCATTATCTATTAAACTTATTTTTAAATTTTTTTCTATGCTTCTTAAAATTTTTTGGTCTCCATCAATTAGCTTTAAACAGAGCCATCTTGATAGCTTTTTACTTTCTTTTGTTAACATTTTTTTTACCTTTTCTTCCAACTTTTCCACACTATTTTCAATGTATGGTGGATATTTTATTTTATTAGGTTCCGGTTTTATCTCTCCATTACACACTTTGTCTATCATCTCTATTAATTTATTTAATGTTTTCTTTTTCCTTGCTATAACACCAACTACTGGCACACCCAAACTTTTTTCCAATTCTGTAAAGTCTATACTTATCCCTTTTTTCTTTGCTTCATCTAGTAAATTTACACATACTATAATGTTGCTGGTTATTTCCATTATTTGATATACTAAGTTCAAGTTTTTTTCTAGAGATGTAGCATCTAATATTACTACAGTGACCTTTGGATTTCCAAAGCAGATATAGTCTCTTGCAATTTCTTCTTCTTCGGAGTTTGACATTATTGAATATGTACCTGGTATATCCACTAATAAAAACTCTTTTCCTTTATATTTGCATACTCCTACTGCACTTGTCACTGTTTTTCCGTGGCCAATTTCCTGTATGTTGCTTCATTCCTGTAAGATTATTAAATATTGTTGATTTTCCCACATTTGGATTTCCTGCTATTGCTACGGTGTAATCATACTTTCCGAGATATTTCCATTACCTTACCATTTGAAGTATTAACCTCTTTTTTTGTTTGTCTAGTAAGTCCCATATAATCCTCCTGATATTATTATCTATTTTATTATATGTTACTTATTATGTAATTGATAACGTAAACAATCATTTTCTTTTGCTTGACTTTTCTTATCTTTTATAATATTATATTAGCTGAATTAAATATTATTTAGGAGGTATAATTATGGAATTAAAAGGATCAAAAACAGAAGCAAATTTAAGAGCTGCATTTTCTGGAGAATCAGAAGCTAGAAATAAATATACATACTTTGCAAGTGTTGCCAAAAAGGAAGGATATGAGCAAATAGCTGCTATATTCTTAGAGACAGCAGAAAATGAAAAAGAACATGCAAAATTACATTTTAAATATCTAGAAGGAATTGGAGATACAAAATCAAACTTAGCAGATGCTGCTGCAGGAGAAAATTATGAATGGTCTGAAATGTATCCAAAATTTGCTAAAGAAGCTGAAGAAGAAGGATTCTTAGAGATAGCTGCAACTTTTAG
This sequence comes from uncultured Clostridia bacterium, assembly GCA_944391835.1. Lineage (GTDB taxonomy): Bacteria > Bacillota > Clostridia > TANB77 > CAG-508 > CALXVA01. Next base: position 23,464 of record CALXVA010000017.1, read on the forward strand.
AGGCATTGCAGAAGTTGAGAAACACCATGAAGAAAGATATAAAAAATTATTAGAAAATGTTAATGAAGGTGAAGTATTTAAAAAAGGTAGCATAGTAGTTTGGAAATGTAGAAATTGTGGACATATCCATGTTGGATTAGAAGCTCCTACAATTTGTCCTGTATGTAAACATGCTCAAAGCTATTTTGAAGTAAATGCTGAGAATTATTAAATCATAACCACCAGTAAAACTGGTGGTTTGCTCTAAGCCTAGAAGGCTTTTGTTCTGGCACTTCTGGGCTTAAGC
>CALXVA010000018.1 GCA_944391835.1 uncultured Clostridia bacterium
ACTTAGATGATAAAACGTAAAAATGCATATACAGAAGTGTATACAATATTGCAAGATTTAGATGAAGAAAGTAATTGAAAGATTGCTATGCAAAAGGGGACGGGCTTAAATTGTAAATTTTGCAGGATAAAAGATAATGCTTAGCTTAAATTGACATAACTCAAGAATTATTGTATACTATAAGAACATGTAACCAAAATTAAAGTTAATAGTTGAGGTGCAATTAAAATAATGAAGATAGAAGAATTTATAAATATATTAAGAAAACTTCAAACAGTAGGAGTAGATGTATCAAAAATGACACAAAAAGATACAACAGAAACATTGGCAAAGAAATCAGGAATAAGTAAAGAAAAATTGGAAGAAATAGGACTAGATCCGACATCGAAAATAGGAAAACAAAAGACAAACATAGCTCAAGCATATAGAGGAAAAAGAACTTGCAAACCACCAACGAAAAAGCAAGTAGAGGAATTAGAAAGAATGGGAATTAGTTTAGAAAAACAAGAAAAAGATACAGTGCAGGAATTTATAAATATATTAAAAAAACTTCAAACAGTAGGAGTAGATGTATCAAAAATGACACAAAAAGATACAACAGAAACATTGGCAAAGAAATCAGGAATAAGTAAAGAAAAATTGGAAGAAATAGGACTAGATCCGACATCGAAAATAGGAAAACAAAAGACAAACATAGCTCAAGCATATAGAGGAAAAAGAACTTGCAAACCACCAACGAAAAAGCAAGTAGAGGAATTAGAAAGAATGGGAATTAGTTTAGAAAAACAAGAAAAAGATACAGTGCAGGAATTTATAAACATATTAAAAAAACTTCAAACAATAGGAGTAGATGTATCAAAAGTGTCCATAAGCGATACAATAGAAACATTGGCAGGAAAATCAGAAATAAGTAGAGAAAAATTGAAAGAAATTGGAGTAGATCCAGCACAGAAAATAGGAAGTCAAAAATATAATATAGCTCAAGCATATAGAGGGAAAGGAACTTGCAGACCACCAACGAAAGAGCAAGTAGAAGAATTAGCAAAACTAGGGATTAGTTTAGAAATACAAGAAAGAGATACAGTGCAGGATTTTATAAACACAATAGTTATCTTACAAACAATAGGGGTAGATGTATCAAAAGTGTCCATAAGCGATACAATAGAAACATTGGCAGGAAAATCAGAAATAAGTAGAGAAAAATTGAAAGAAATTGGAGTAGACCCAGCACAGAAAATAGGAAGTCAAAAAGGTAATATAGCCCAAGCATATAGAGGACAAGGAACTAGCAAACCACCAACAAAAGAGCAAGTAGAGGAATTAGCAAAGCTAGGGATTAGTTTAGAAAAACGAGAAAGAGATATAGTACAAGAATTTATAGACAAATTAAAAACATTACAAACAATAGGAGTAGATGTATCAAAGTTAGTAGCAAGAGATACAATAGAAACATTGGCAGAAAAATCAGGAATAAATAGAGAAAAATTGGAAGAAATGGGACTAGAATCGACATTGAAAATAGGAAATCAAAAGACCAATATAGCCAAAGCATATAGAGGACAAGGAACTAGCAAACCACCAACAGAAAAGCAAGTAGAAGAAATAGCAAAGCTAGGTATTAGTTTAGAACGTAAAAGAACAACAGGCAAAAAGATAGTAGAAGCTTCAATTATTTCATTAACAGCCCCAGAAATGGCAGATACAGAAGATGCAGCCTTAAAAGCATTAGTAAAGCAAAGAAAACAAAAACTTAGATGATAAAACGTAAAAATGCATATACAGAAGTGTATACAATATTGCAAGATTTAGATGAAGAAAGTAATTGCAAGATTGATATGTTTGGAACGAAAGTCCTAGTTAATTGCTATGTTTGGTGGCTAGCTAAAAATAGTTAGCCATCAGTTCGTTTTAACAAAATAAATAATTATATAATTAAAGTGCTATATTTGTTTATATAGTGCTTTTTTGTATGCAAATGTAAAGATATTATTTCAATATATATTTATCGCTGAAAAATGCAAAAACAATTGCATAACTCATTTATTTTATGCTAAAATAAATGAGGAGGAAGAAAAATTGAACGAAGATTTATTAAATATTGAAATTATAAGAGAATTTATAGCAAAAAGGAAAATAGACTGGACGAAGCATTGCTTAAACAGATTAAATCAAAGAAATATTTTAATATCTGATGTGAAAACTGCAATAAATAATGGAAAGATAATAGAATATTATTATGATGATTATCCATATCCAAGTTGCTTAATATTGGGATATAATAAAGACAATAAGATAATACATATAGTATGTGGAGTAAGTGAAGACACTGTTCATATTATAACAGCATATTATCCAAATATAGATAAATGGGAAGAAGATATGAAAACAAGGAGGTAAAAATAATGAATTGTTTTATGTGCAAAGGAAGTTTAGAAAAGAAGAAAGTAAATTATGTAGTAGATTTAGAAGATACAATTATTATTATTAAAGGAGTTCCAGCAAAAGTATGTACTCAATGTGGAGAACAATACTTTGATGATGAAACTGCAGAGAATATTGAAAAAATTGTAAATCAATTAAAGCAATTAGCAGCAGAAGTTACTATTGTAAACTATAAAGAAGAAGTTGCTTAAAAATGAACTTGTAATAAACACTTGCAAACTGAACTAGTAAAAAATACTTATTACTTCAAAAAGTTCTAAGATTTCAAGAATTAAACAACGAAAAAAACAAGTTCGCGATGATTAAAAAGGTATAATTTTGTTTATATATATGATAAAATATTTCATAAATAAAACCATAAACCAAGGAATAAAAAGATGGAAAATGTATTAGATATAGAAAACTTTAATATAATAGAAGATGAAGAAAACTATTACTTTATTCGTGCACTAAATATGGCAGATAATGAAGATATAGAAAACGGAACAGTGCTAGATGAAAACGGAAATATTGCACGAATAAGAACAGATAGAGAAAGATATGAAGAAAAACCAGAAAATGAAGCATCAAAATATAATAAAGATTCAGAAATAAGTTTAGAGCAAGTATATGACCACATAAAGATGCATTACAGAAAGGATACAAACTGTATATCACTTTCAAGCAATGGTAATGTGTCTATTTCTTATGGGCGAGGAAGTTATAAAGATAGATATATAATGGTAAAAGTACCCAAAAGAGAATTTGGCGAAAAGACCATAAATGCAGGACAATATATGCTAGAAGAAGTGGCAAAGAGAATAGAAGAATACATTTCTTTAATGCCAGCTGATAGTAAATTGAAAGAAACACTAAGCGAAATAGATAATAGTAAAACAGAGGAAGAATTAAAAAGAGCAATAGAAACAAGGTATACATCAACAGAACCATTAGATCCAAGTAAAGCAAAATTAAGAAAAGGAATAACATATAGGGCGCCAGTTGCAAGAATAAGTAGTTACCAAGCATTAAACGAAGAGCAGTCGTTGGAGAAGAATAAGATAATTGCAAAACTAACATTGCTAGAAAGAGTAGGAGGAATGGCGCCTGTAATTCCACATACAGCAAATAATAATTTATTGGTGCAAACAATAGGAAATGCGTTTTCATCATTAGAGGTAGTTCACTATGGAGATATAGAAGGAGACGAGATAATAGATGTACCAAAAGAAATAGTAGATATATTTGCATTATTACAACAAGTGGAAGGACAGGAATTAGAATTATTACAAAATTCACAAGGACTTGAAGCAACAAGACAAGAAATATCAGGGCAAGCAGAAGAGCAAAGAAAAAACTTAGTTAGAGATTTAAAAAGAGAAGTAGTTAATTTTGCAAGTAGTGGCAGGAGTATAGGAATAGCTGGAACAGGTGCAGAAATAGAAATACCAGAAGATAATATACTTGAAAGGGAATATAGCTTACGCGATAATATAAGCATAGAAGAAATGTATAACCTAACAGACGGAAAAGTGGAATACGGACAAGCAAATTCGATAGTAAAGAATTTGTTCTATTTGGCGAGGTCGCAGTCAAATGCAAAAGAACTAGCAAGAATATTGGAGCAAATAACAGGCAATAATTCAAGATACAGAGAAATTATACAATATATATCAGACAATGGCTTTAGAATAGAGCCAGCAATACTTACGAGACAAAGTAATAGAGGAGTTAAACTAAGTGAGTCAATTTCATTGGATTTAAGAGGAAAAGAAGCAGAGTTAATAAACAAAATAAAAGGCTTAACAGAAGCAGAACAAATAGAAATATTAGAAAATGGTGGACTATCAAATGTAAGAGATATAATGAGTAGCACATTTTCAAAAACACAAAGAAATGAGCAAATAAGCAAAGAAGAATATTATGCAGAAGCAATATTTTCACTATATGACTGGTCAAAAATAGGAATAGAAGAATTTACACCAGCAGAAAGAAATAACTTAATTAACCGTATACAAGCAGAATATTGTGTAGAGCTATATCAAAAATTAGAAGCACAAGGCATCACAAGAGAAGCTATTCCAACAATTCTACTAAATATGGTAACAAGAAGTAATGATTTTGAAATTACCGAAAATGACACACCAGAAACAGTAAAAGCAAAAAGATTAGAACAATACAACAGAATGATTGCAGAATATGTTAATAGTATTGGTGAAAATAATAGACAAACTGGAAATAGAGATGATGCAAGAAATACAAGAGGCATAAATGAAGAAAACATAAGTAAAAATAGACAAATACAAAATGAATCAATCTATAGTCAAAATCTATCAATAGAGAGAATAGAAAGATTTTTAGGATATTATGATGTACAAGGAACAGGAATACAACTACGACCATACCAACAAAGAGCAAAAGACAGAGCAGATGAAATATTGCAAGAAAACAGATTTACATCAGTAATATTACCAACAGGTGGAGGAAAGAGTTTTGTTGCTTTAGCCGAAATGATGGAACACCAAAATGAAGAAATATTATACTTAGCACCACAAAATGAGATATTAGAGCAAATGAAAGACAATATTATAAAATATATTCACGGACCAGTAAATACAATTCGAAGAAGTAAAGATGCAATAATAGCAGATGTATTTCCAAAACTAAAATTTGCAACATACTCGAGTTTACTTGCAAGAGGTGGAAAAGCCACAATAAACAAACAATATGGCTTTATAGTACTAGATGAGTTACATAGAACAGGAGCAAAAGAATGGGGAGATAGATTAAACACATTACTAGATAATCAACCAGCAAGTACGAAAGTATTAGGAATAACAGCAACACCAAGAAGAGATGCAGACGGAATAGATATGGCAAATGAAATAGCACAAAGGCTAGGTTACACAAATAGAGAAGTAGTAAATGGAAAACACATTGCAATGAATATGAGTTTAACAAATGCAATAAGAATGGGGTTAGTGGTAAATCCAAAGCTTGTAAGTTGTGCATATAGTTTAAAGACGGATGGAAGTTTAGAAGAATTAAAAGATAAAATAGACCAATTAGAAGATATACAAGATAGAAACGAAAAATTAGAAGAATATGAGTCTTTGAGAAGAAATGTAGAAAATGCAGAGGGAATACCTCAAATTCTACAAGCAAATGTGAAAAAAGGTGGCAAATATATAGTATTTTTACCGGTTTTAGAAGATTTGGAAGATGAAGATGGAAATGTAATAGGAAGAAAAAAAGGAAAAACAAAAATAGAAGATTATGAAAAACAAATAGCAGAATACTTTAAAGGTTCAGGGATAAAGCCTAATTTTCATTCAATGCTTGGAGAATATGGAGACAAAGAAAATGCTAGAAGGTTAGAAGAATTCAAAAATAGCAATACAGAAGAAACAGAATTTATGCTAGTGATGAATAAAGCAAATGAAGGGTTACATTTAGATAAGCTAGATGGAATAATATGGCTAAGACCACTAGATGAAAATTCACGAATACTATACTTGCAACAATTAGGAAGAGTAATATATTCAGAAAACCCAGATAAACCAACAAAAGATGAGGATAGGCCAGTAGTAATAGACTTAGTAAACAACACAATAAAAGTAAATTGGGATAATGAAATAACAGAGAAAGACGACATACAAATGTTAGGTCTTATATTAGATTGGACGCAAAGACATGATGGAGTTTTACCAGACATAAATAGCACAGATAAAGAAGAAACAGGATATGCGAGAGTATTAAAAGAAATACAAAATAAATACAAAGGATATTTAGAACAAGAATTTGAAGGATTAAATGAAAAGCAAGTAGAAGAGATAGAGCAAATAATAAGACTAGGAAGTCAAATAGATTTATGGCAGATAGATTTACCAGACAGAATAGTAAGGAGTGGAGAAACACAAGAAAGAGTTTTTTCAGGAAAAAGTGTTGGACCATTTGAACTTATAGGGCTATTGAAAGATTTTGTGGAGTTAGAAGATGAAGTTGATGGTAAACCGAAAAAGACAACATATGAACAGGTAATAGAATTTATAAAAAAACATGGGCAAATAATGAGAAGTTCATTCAAAATAGATGGCAAAAGATTAGTAGTAGACCAAATGACTGACGAGCAAAAAGAAGAAGTAAATTTATATGCTAGGTGGTATAAATCAGATGAATATAAAATATTGCAAGAATATGCAGGGCAACCTATAGAAAATGTGCCAGAAGAATACAGAGACAAAATAGTCACATTGAGGCAATATGGCTTAGAACCAGAAAAACCAACATATGAACAGGTAATAGAATTTATAGAAGCAAATGGACGAATAATGAAAAGCTATTTCTCTGAAAAAGGAGAAGATGGAAAAATGAAACAATTAACAGTAGACCAAATGACCGAAGAGCAAAAAGAAGAAGCAAGATTGTACAAAAGGTGGATTCATTCAGGCGAATATAAAATATTGCAAGAATATGCAGGACAATCGATAGAAAATGTGCCAGAAGAATACAGAGACAAAATAACTATATTAAGAGAATATGGATTGGAACCAGAAAAGCCAATATATGAACAGGTAATAGAATTTATAGAAGCAAATGGACGAATAATGAACGGCTATTTCTCTGAAAAAGAAGAAAATGGAAAAAGAAAAAAATTAACAGTAGACCAAATGACCGAAGAGCAAAAAGAAGAAGTAAGATTGTACAAAAGGTGGCTGAACTCAAACGAATATAAAATATTGCAAGAATATGCAGGGCAACCAATAGAAAATGTGCCAGAAGAATACAGAGAAAAAATAGCTACATTGAGGCAATATGGCTTAGAACCAGAAAAACCAATATATGAACAGGTAATAGAATTTATAGAAGAACATGGACGAATAGTGAACAGTGCTTTCTATGAGAAAGGAGAAAATGGAAAAAGGAAACAATTAACAAGAGATCAAATGACCGAAGAGCAAAAAAAAGAAGCAAAGTTGTGCAAAAGGTGGCATATTTCAGACGAATATAAAATATTGCAAGAATATGCAGGGCAACCAATAGAAAATGTGCCAGAAGAATATAGAGAAAAAATAGCAACATTGAGAGACCATGGATTAGAACCGAAAAAAACAACATATGAACAGGTAATAGAATTTATAGAAGCAAATGGACGAATAATGAAAGGTGCTTTCTCTGAAAAAGGAGAAAATGGAAAAAGGAAAAACTTAACAGTAGACCAAATGACCGAAGAGCAAAAAGAAGAAGTGAATTTGTACAATAGGTGGATAAAATCAAACGAATATAAAATATTACAAGAATATGCAGGACAACCAATAGAAAGAGTACCAGAAGAATACAGAGAAAAAATAGCTACATTGAGACAATATGGAATAGAGCCAAAACCAAAAAGAAATCGCACAGCAAAAGAAATAGTAGAAGCTTCAATTAGTTCATTAACAGACCAGGAAAATGCAGATAGAGCATATACAGAATTACAAGCATTAGTAGAGCAAAGAGAACAAAAGAGAGGGGAGGATATAGGTGAACAACCGTAGAAATGCATATACAGAAGTTTATACAATATTGCAAGACTTAAATGAAGAAGAATACAACAAAATTCCTCCCGAAGTTATAGAAACATTAGATGCTAACAGAAATAAGGAATATGAGTATTTTCTGGATAATGAATTAGAATTAAAAGACCAACCAATGCTACCAGAAACAAAAGCAATACTATTTAATTTGTTTAGAGATTATCTAGCAACACCAGAGCAAAGAACGAAAATTATAAAAATGCAAAATGAAGCGAGACAGAAAAACGAACTAAAAAAACAGCAGATGTATAATACTGATGTATTTGCAAATAAAAGCATAAACAAAACAACAAAATTAAATGAGAATGAAGTAAAGACAAATAATAATGAAAAACAAATTGTAGAATATAAAGAGAATATCTTTAAAAGAATATTAAATAAGATAAAGAGTTTGTTTATTAAAAGATGATGAATAAAACTAAAAGGCAAGTAATTTATTGTGATAAATGAATTACTTGCTTTTTGATATGTTAAAAATTATATATTCATTGAAAAATCTTATAAGTAATTATGCTATTAAATAAAAGAAGGCAAACTGAACAAATTTTCGCAAAGATATTGAAAACACTTTGGAAATATGATATAAAAGAAGCAATGAAACAAATTTTTGATTAAAATTCAGAAAAGAGTAAAGGAGATGAAGAGAATATGACAAATTATTTAGTAAACAAAACTGAAAAAGATTTTGAAAGTATTAAACATATAGATGAAAATGGGATTGAATTCTGGTATGCTAGAGAACTAATGATAATGTTAGAATATAGTAAATGGGGAAATTTCAAAAATGTAATAACAAAAGCTAAAGAAGCCTGTAAAGGTAGCAATATTGCACAAGAAGAACACTTTGCCGACGTCGGGAGGGTGTTAAAAGTTGGAAATAATGCTGAAATGGAAGTGGATGACATAAAACTTACTCGTTACGCGTGTTATTTAATTGCACAAAATGGAGATAGCAGAAAAAAAGCAATAGCTACTGCCCAAACTTATTTTGCAGTACAAACTAGAAAACAAGAAATAACAAGACAAGAATATGAACAATTAAGTGAAGATGAGAAAAGACTATATACTAGGAAAAACGTAAAAGATAAAAACAAATATTTATTTAATACAGCTAAATTAGCAGGTGTTAAATACTATGGAAAATTTAATAATTATGGATATCGAGGATTATATAACGGTGAAACGGCACAAGATATTGCACATAGAAAAGGAATATCAGAAAAAGAAGATATTTTAGATTATATGAGTAGTACAGAATTGGCAGCTAATTTATTTAGAATTACACAAACAGATGAAGTTTTAAAAAACAAGAATATAAATAATGAAGCTGATGCTTGTAAGACTCATCATAATGTTGGACAAGCTGTTAGACAAACTATAAAAAGAATTGGTGGCACAATGCCAGAGGATTTACCTACTCCAAGCAAGAGTGCAAAGCAAATAGAAAAAGAAAAACAGGAAAAAATAAAAACAAACGACAACAAGAAACTGAAATAAATTGACATATAAAGACCAAGTTGCTTTATATTAGAATATAATATAAACAAAAAAACTAATACTAATTTTTCTACATACTGTTTAAAAATTCAAAATAAGTGGTATAATATGGTAGATTATAAAACGATTACAAAGAAAGGAATGATTTTATGAAAAAAGGAAAGATAGTTTTAGTAGGAACAGGGTTTGTTGGTATGAGTATGGCATACTCAATGCTAAATAGAGGTGGTATAAACGAATTAGTTTTAGTAGATTTAGATAAAGATAAAACAATAGGAGAAGAAATGGATTTATCACACGGACTTCCTTATGCACCACAAAAAATGGTAATAAAAGCAGGCGACTATAGTGATTGTAAAGATGCACAAATAGTTGTTATAACAGCTGGTGCTGCACAAAAGCCAGGACAAACTAGATTAGAGCTTGCAGAAACAAACACAAAAATAATGAAAAGTATTACTCAGCAAATTATGGCAAGTGGCTTTAATGGAATTATAATAGTAGCTACAAACCCAGTAGATTTAATGACTTATGTAGTAGCAAAAGTGTCTGGCTTACCTAAAAATCAAGTAATAGGTTCAGGTACAGTGCTAGATACAGCAAGACTTAGATATTTGCTAGGAGATTATTTTAAAATATCAAGTAAAAATATTCATGCCTATATAATGGGAGAACACGGAGATTCTTCTTTTGTGCCTTGGAAACACGCTTATGTGGGTTGCAAAAAAATAGTTGATGTTATGAAAGATAACAACCACGACATATCTGATTTAAACAAAATTCATAAAGGTGTAGTTGATGCAGCTTATGAGATTATAGAAAAGAAAAAAGCAACATATTATGGAATAGGTATGGCACTAAATAGAATAGTAAGAGCAGTATTAGATAACGAAAACTCAATACTTACAGTATCAACATATTTAAAAGATGGTGCTTATGGACAAGATGACATTTACATTGGAATTCCAGCAATTATAAATGCAAATGGTGTAAGAGAATTACTAGACTTAGACCTAGATAAAGAAGAACAAGAAAAGCTAGACAATAGTTGCAGAATTATAAAAGAAATGAGAGAAAGTTCAATCGATAAAATAATAAATGAATAAATTGCACATACTCTATACAGTAATTTCACACAAATTTCATAATACTAAAGTATTATATAAAAACAAAAAGTTAAGGAGTTTGTAAATGACAAGAACAAAATTAAAAGATAGAATTTTGCCTACATACACTAAAGGAGAAGAAATATTTAATATGACTTCTCACATAGTTGGGGCAGTTTTAGGAATTGTTGCAATAGTACTTTGCGTGGTTATGTCAGCAGTACACGGAAATGGATACGGTGTAGTAAGTGGAGCAATTTATGGAACAACAATGCTTATTTTATACACTATGTCTAGCATATACCACGGGCTTAGCCCAAAATGCAAAGGCAAAAAAGTTTTGCAAGTGCTTGACCACTGCACAATATTTTTGCTAATAGCAGGCTCATATACACCATTTGCACTTTGTACATTTAGAGAATATGATACCGCAACAGGCTGGATAATATTTGGCGTAATCTGGGCTATGGCAATAATTGGTATTGTACTTAATGCTATAGACTTAAAAAAATACAAAATATTCTCAATGATTTGCTACCTTGGAATGGGTTGGGCAATAATATTTAAAGCTAGTCTACTTCCAGTTCTATTACCTACTAGTGCGCTTGTACTACTAGTAGCAGGAGGAATTGCATACACAATAGGTGCAATTCTTTATGGTGTGGGTAAAAAGCATAAATGGATGCATTCCGTATTTCATTTGTTTATTCTACTTGGTAGCTTACTACACTTCTTCTGCATTTTATTATATGTTATGTAAAGCAATTTGCAAAAGGGGACGGGCTTAAATTGTAAATTTGACTTGCAATAGATATTGGATTAAATAGTATATAACTAAATAGTATTATAATATAATTATTCCAAGGTACAGCAGGATAATTACAATCAGTAAAAATCCCACAACAAAATTGTTGTGGGATAAATATATCATTTGATTTACTCTGCCATTACTCTGCCATTACTCTGCCAATTTATATCTCTTATTTGGTGTGTTTTCAGTATTTCCTATACTTTCAATAGTTTTATTATCAATAAATTTCTTTAATATCCTTCTAACAGTCCTGTCAGGTATTTTAGTTTGTTCTATAATTTCTTTTGCACCTATAATAACATTTTTCTTTATACATTCTAATATTCTTTGTTCGTTTTCTGAAAGTAGCAACATAGATTTATTTGTCATCTCTTTTGAATTATATATTTCATCTATTGTGCTATCTATCATTTTTAGCATAAACTCTATAAATTCAGTTGAATTTCCAGCATTATTACAATTTTGAATAGCAGTATAATATTCTTCCTGATTTTTCTTTATCATACTTTCAATAGGTAAATAAGTAAAAGCTTTTTCCCAATGCGCAAGAATTATAGTTTGCCATAATCTTGCTGTTCTTCCATTACCATCGTGAAATGGGTGAATAAATACAAATTCATAATGAAATATAGACGACAAAATGAGTGGGTTTATTTTATCTTTAACTTCATTCATCCAATTAAATAAATTATCCATCAAACTAGGCACTAGATTATGTGGTGGGCAAGTAAAGATACATATATCGCCATCATAAACACCTTCTCCGTGATTCCTAAATTTACCTGCATCTTTTTCAATTAAAAAAGTTAATATTCCGTGTATCTTTTTTAAATCTTCCACAGAATAAGGGTCTACTTTATCAATTTGCTCATAAGCTTTATAAGCATTTTTTACTTCTTGAATATCTTTTTGTTCACCAATAACAGGTTTTCCATTTATTACATCTTCAACTTGAAACAACGAAAGCTGATTATTTTCAATAGCAAGTGAGGAATGAATTGACCTTATTCTTGATTTTCTCCTTAGCTCTGGATACTTATTTAAACTTTCAAAATAGTTTGCTTCACCTATTTTTTTCATTATGTCTGATACATAATTTAGCATTTTATCGGTAATTATATATGGTGGGTAATTTATTTCCATAAGCAACCTCCATTCATATATGTATTATATCACTAATAATAGCATACACTAAACAAAATTTCTACACTATATAGATTATTTTGTGAAAAATATTGAATAAAAATCAACAAAATGGTATTATTTAAAAGTATAACAATTAAAAATACTAATAAATTACATATAAAGTAAATAGAATAAAATAAAAACTTACAGAAAGGAATTTGTATATGTTAAGACTAGAAAAAATTACTAAAGAGTACATCACAGGAGATAGCAAAGTCGAGGCTCTAAAAGGAATATCGCTACAATTCAGAAAAAGCGAGTTTGTATCAATTTTAGGGCAAAGTGGTTGTGGTAAAACTACTCTTCTAAATATAATAGGTGGGCTTGATAAATACACAACAGGCGACCTGGTTATAAACGGAAAGTCTACAAAGGAGTTTAAAGATAGAGATTGGGATGCCTATAGAAACCATAGTGTGGGCTTTGTGTTTCAATCATACAATTTAATACCACATCAAAACATACTTTCAAATGTAGAACTTGCACTTACACTATCAGGGGTAAGCAAAAAGGAAAGACGAAAAAAAGCAGTAGAAGCTTTAAAACAAGTTGGATTAGGAGACCAACTAAATAAAAAGCCAAATCAACTATCTGGAGGACAAATGCAAAGAGTTGCAATAGCAAGAGCCTTGGTAAATGACCCAGAAATAATTTTGGCTGATGAGCCAACAGGTGCACTAGATACAAAGACAAGTGTACAAATAATGGAAATACTAAAAAAGATTTCTAAAGACAGACTAATTATTATGGTTACTCACAACCCTGACTTGGCAGAAAAATATTCGTCAAGAATTATAAAAATACTAGATGGAAAAATAACTGATGATTCCAATCCATATAGTGTAGAAGAGGAAGAAAAAGAAGACAGAACTTCAAAAGCCAACAGCAAAGTTTCAATGAATTTCCTAACTGCATTATCACTTAGCTTAAATAACTTAATGACCAAAAAAGGAAGAACCATATTAACCTCATTTGCAGGAAGCATTGGAATTATAGGAATAGCACTAATTTTATCGCTATCTAGTGGTATGCAAGCATATATAAATAGAGTGGAAGAGGATACTCTTTCATCATATCCAATAACCGTGCAAGAAGAAACCATCGATATGGCAAGTATGATGACTTCTCTTATGGGAGAAACAGAAGAGACCGAGCACGAAGAGGGAAAAGTATACTCAAAAAACATAGTAAACGATATGTTAAGCACAATATCTACCAAAATTCAAAGCAACAATTTAGAAGAGTTCAAGAAATACTTAGATGACGAAAATAGCCCAATAAAAGACTATATAAATGCAGTACAATACAGCTACAACTTAGACTTAAATATTTATAAAGAAGATGACGACAAGGTAGTTCAAGTAAATCCAAGCCAAATTTTTGCTAAACTTGGTATGGAGGGGATGAGCAATATGATGCTTGCAGAGACTGATGTATGGCAAGAACTTTTGGATAATGACGAATTATTGCAGTCACAATATGATGTAATTGCAGGAAAATGGCCAGAAAACTATAACGAGGTTGTGCTAATTGTTGACGAAAACAACGAAATATATGACTATACCTTATATGCACTAGGAATACTTGACCAAGATGAATTAGAAGAAAAATATCAAAAAATATTAGATGGAGAAGAAGTAGAAGATGAAGATGTTAAGTCATATACGTATGATGACTTACTAAATACTAAATTTAAAGTGTTACTAAACACAGACTATTATGAAAAAGATGGAGACATCTGGATTGATAATACTGAAAATGACGATTATATAAAAGAAAAATTGAAAGATGCAGAAGAAATAAGCATAGCAGGAATTATAAGACCAAAAGAGGGAACAGTTGCAACTGCAATGTCTGCAACTGTTGGATACACAAAAGAACTTAAAGAGTATGTAATAAACGAAGTAAATAATTCTGAAATTGTGAAAGAGCAGAAAGAAAATCCAGACATAAATGTATTTACAGGCACAGAATTTCCAGAGGACCCAAATGCAAGATTTGACTTTACTAGTTTAACTGATGAGCAGAGAATGTATATGGCATCACTAAGTGAAGAAGAACTTGCAAACTTAATGCAACAATACACAGAAAATGCAAGTGCAACGTACGAGGGTAACTTAGAAAAAATGGGAGTAGTAGATTTAGACAGCCCAAGCTCAATAAGCATTTATCCAAAAGATTTTGAATCAAAAGAGCAAATTGCGACAGAAATAGAAAACTACAACCAAAAACAACGTGATGATGGAAAAGAAGAAAATGTAATAACTTACACAGACATAGTAGGAACAATGATGAATTCTGTATCTACTATAATAGATGCAATAAGCTATATTTTAATAGCATTTGTGGCAATATCACTTGTAGTATCATCTATAATGATTGGAATTATAACATACATTTCAGTTCTAGAAAGAACAAAAGAAATAGGAATACTAAGAAGTATTGGTGCTTCTAAGAAAGACATCTCGAGAGTATTTAATGCCGAGACATTTATAATAGGTTTATGCGCAGGTCTTTTAGGAATAGGAGTTACACTATTACTAAACATACCAATAAATATGATAATAAAAGCAGTAACAGATATTTCTGGAATAGCAAAATTACCAACTGCAGGAGCAATAATACTAGTAGTAATTAGTATGGTGCTTACAATAATTGCCGGCTTAATACCAGCCAAAATGGCAAGTAAAAAGGACCCAGTAGAAGCATTGAGAACAGAGTAAAATCAAATTGACTTTATGTAAATTTTGTGATACAGTATATGCATACAATTTGTATAAATCCTTTAAAATATCTCTGCTATGAATAGGGCAGAGTTTACATATATGAATTACTTACACTCTAAACTAGAGAAAGGATGGCAAGAATATGAAAATGCATTGGTTTCCATTTATTGCTCTTGCACTTATATTAGTAAGTGCGGGAATACGGCGTTTTATGGAAAAGGACAGGAAAACTGCCATTGCATTGGTGGTTTTAGGAATACTGGTTTTCGTTTTTGCCTACCTGTGGGTAAGGTAGGAACAATGGGAAAGCATAAAACAGCAGTACTTTTAAACAATATTGGCCAAAAAATCTATTCATCAAAAAGAAGGCACTTGTAAATCAGGTAGCCTTCTTTTTGAGTGCGTAAAAAGTTGCACTTCTTCTATATAGATAATTAAAGTGATTCCTTAATAACATTTTAGTGAATTTAATATTTAAGAAATAAAAAGCCCCCACGGCAAAATGTGCTGTGGGGGGAGAAACGTGTGCTTATTTGTTTTCGTCGTGACAATTATTTAAATTGTCTAAAATGTTATTGTATTCTTTTTTTAATTTTATTATTGCATCAACAATAATAAATATAATTACAAATGCAGCAGAGCACATCAAAGCAACAAAAAGTGCTAGCAAAAGAGTTACAAATATATCATTGATATTGAACATTCCGATAACAAATGTAATAACGAATCCTATGATTGCAGGAGCACAATTTAGTATTATACCTAAATTCCTCTTTATAATCTCCTTAATCAAAATTGCCAAAGCTTTCCGTTTCATAATGTTTTCCTCCTTATTATTATGTGTTAGGACGAAAAAAGTAATACAAAGCATATTACTTATACGATAATTATTATATCACACATTAACATAATAGTCAAAAAATAAATCTGAAAGCTATTCACACAACTGATACGTTTATATTGACAAAACATGCAAAGCATGCTATTATGCAACTAGTTTAAAAATGATACTTTTAATGAGGTGATGCTAATATGAGAAAAGCAGAAACTGAAATTATGTTTCCAATTAAGGGAAAAAATTTGACTAATCTAAGTAATTCTATATTAAAGGCAATGGATGTAAAAATCTTAAACAGTACATTAAAGGAACTAGATGTATATTTGTTGCAAGAAAAATATAAAAATATAGTACTATTACTGTATGACGGATTAGGAAGTAGTATCTTAGATAAATTTTTACCTAAAGAATCTTTTTTGCAAAAAAATAAAGTGTGTAATATTTCATCTGTATTCCCAGCAACAACTGTTGCAGCGACAACAAGTGTATTAACAGGACTGGAACCAAGTGAACATGGATGGCTTGGATGGGATATGTTCTTCAAAGATGACAATGAAACCGTATCTGTATATATGAACACTATAAAAGATACTTCTATTCCGGCAAAACATAATGTAAAAGAAAGACCAGAAATGAAATATAAAACTATTATAGAAAAAATTAATGAAGAATCTTCTAATGATGCCTATATAGTCTGGCCGTTTGACGAAAAATATCCTTGTAACACATTAGAAGAAATTAGCGAGAGAATATGTGCTTTATGTGATATGCCAAATAAAAAATTTATATATTCGTATTATAATAATCCAGATAAGATATTACATCAAGAAGGATTCAAGAGTATAAATGTGAGAAATGAGATTACTAAGATAGATAAAATGACAGAAAAATTATATAAAATACTTCCATCAAAAACATTAATAATTGTAATTGCAGACCATGGTCATATAGAGTGTGAATATAAAACATTAAGTGAGGACAATACATTGTTCGAGTTGTTGGAAAGAACTACTGCACTAGAGCCAAGAGCATGCTCAATAAAATTGAAAGAAAAAGTAGATAAAGATTATTTTAAAAACTTGTTTTTAAAAAATTATGGTAATGAATTTAAACTTTATTCAAAAGAAGAAGTAATAGAGTATCAACTATTTGGAGAAAAAATAAAAAATAGTATAGTAACAGATAATATAGGGGATTTTATTGCTATTGCTATAAAAAATACGTGTTTACGTTATGATCAAAAAGGTAAAGTATTCAAAACCTATCATGCAGGAATTACTAAAGATGAAATGGAAGTTCCATTAATAGTTTTAAAAAAATAAGGAAACCAAAAAATGAGTATTAAAGAAATAGCAAAAAAAGTAGATGATGAGTTTAAAAGATATTTTAAAGAGGATAGTAGTATAAAATCGATTTTCGTTGCTGGTTCGATGGCTTTTGATGATTATATAGAAAGAACTGACAACGATTATGATATCAGAGTTGTATCAACTAAAGTTACAGCAAAACAATTACAAGGTTTCGAGAGATTTTTGGTTGAATTATCACAGAAATTAACAACAGATGAAATTGGAGTTAATTATAGTTGCTTGGTGGGACCAGTTAATCATAATGTATCAACTAAGAGTAAGAATTTTTTGATTCATGCAATGATTCACGAAGAACAACAATTGGATGATTTTTTGCCAATTACACATAAATATTCATACGCAAAAAGATATAGAATAGTTGATGGAGAAGACTGTATAGGGCGATTTAAGGATGTTAGATATACGCTTGATGACATTTTAAATGCTCATGAAGGACTAAATTATTGTATAGATATGTTAAAGAAAAGAGAATATAGATATTTAACTTGGACAGTTAATGAAGAAAATTGTGAATTCACTTTTAATGTTGAAAAAATGCCTGAAGATACTATATATGAAAACTGCTTTTACTCAACAAATAAATTTTTACAAAATTTAAGAAATTACTGTGGGTGGAATGGGATTGAAATGCCTAAAAACCAAGTACAAGCTGCGATACAGCTTCTTGGAAAAGAATACGATTGTAAAGAAACAAGACAAGTAATGGAATGTCTAGTAAGCAAAGATGAAGAAAAAATGAAAACAATGACAAGCGATCCAATAAGGTTAACTATTCCGATTCTACAAAAATTTAGTGAAAATGTGAGAGAAATAAATAAATTATACGGAGAAACCGAAAAAAAGCGTGAAGAATATAGGTGATTTCAAAATTTTCAAGAAATATTTTATTGAAAACTAAAAGAAAAATATACTATAGACCATTAAATAAATCCTCAAAAACTCTGTACTAATTAAAAAAAATAGTATATAATAATAGCGTGTTTAAACCAACAGGCTTATATTCTTAATTAAGAGTATACTGTTAAAATATTATAGAAACTGAGGGAATAAACATGAAAGATTCAAAAGATTATCAAAATTTTGACAGAAAGGAAAATTTAAAATTAGCATCAAAAGTAGTACATGGTGCATTAGGAGTAGATCCAGTAACTGGGTCAATAAGCTTCCCAATTTATCAAACTGCTACATTTAAGCATAGTGGAATAGAAAAGAAAGATCCATACAATTATGCTAGATGTATCAATCCAACAAGAGAAGAACTAGAAAAAACAATGACAATTTTAGAGGAAGGAACAAGAGCATTTGCTGTAAATTCTGGTATGGCAGCAACTACACTAGTATTTTCACTACTTAAACCAGGCGACCACATAATTATGTCAGACGATATATATGGTGGAACTTTTAGAGAGGTAAACGAAGTATTAACGGTAAATGGAGTAGAATATGATAGCATAGATTTATCAGATTTAGACTTACTAAAAAAGACTATAAAGAAAAATACAAAAATGATATTTATAGAAACTCCAACAAACCCTATGATGAAAGTTGCAGATATTGAAAAAATATCTAAAATAGGACACGAAATAGGTGCACTAGTTGTTGTAGATAATACATTCTTAACACCATACTTCCAAAGACCACTTACATTAGGTGCAGATATTGTAGTTCATAGTGGAACAAAATATTTAGCTGGTCATAATGATGTATTAGGAGGAATAGTTGTTGTAAAAGATAGTCAAATTGGAGAAAAGCTAGAAATTCAAATGTATATTTATGGAGCAGGTTTAGGACCAATGGACTCTTGGTTAATGTTAAGAGGACTAAAAACACTTGCATTAAGAATGGACAAGCACGCAGAAAATGCAATGAAAGTAGCAAACTGGCTTCGTAAAGAACCAATGGTAGAACAAGTATATTACGTAGGATTTGAAGACCATAAAGACTATGCAGTAACTAAAAAACAAACCACAGGTTTTGGTGGTATGATATCATTTAGAGTAGACAGTATGGAAACTGTAAATAAAATTTTAGCAAACTTAAAATTGGTAACATTTGCAGAAAGCTTAGGTGGAGTAGAAAGTTTAATTACACACCCTGTAAGTAGAACACATACTGAAATCTCAGAAGATAAGAGAAATGCTTTAGGAATTACAGATACATTACTTAGATTATCTGTAGGAATAGAAGATGCAGATGATATCATTGCAGATTTAAAACAAGCTATGGAATAGGAAATTGGGGACTGTCCCCAATTTCTACGTTAGTAAACATAAATAGGAGGAATGAAAAGTGACAAGATTTACAAAAATGCAAGCATACGGAAACGACTACGTATATATAGATGCAATAAATCAAAAAATAAATAATGTGCACGAGCTTGCAAAATATATAAGCAACAGGCACTTTGGAGTAGGTTCTGATGGACTTGTGCTAATCTGCAAATCAGATGTGGCAGATTTTAGAATGAGAATGTTCAATCCAGACGGAACAGAAGGAGAAATGTGTGGCAATGCTTTAAGGTCTTTAAGCAAATATGTATATGACCACAAACTAACAGATAAAACAGAACTAAAAATAGAAACACTTGGTGGAATTCAACATGTTAAATTAACTGTAGAGAATGGAAAAGCAGTTAATATTGAAGCAAATATTGGAAAGCCGGTATTAGATACAAACTTAATACCAGTAAATACAAACTTGAAAGAATTTGTAGAGCAAGAGGTAAAAATACTAGACAGAACTTTTAAAATTACTGCAGTATCGTGGGGCAACCCACATTGTGTAATGTTTATAGATGATGTAGATAATTTTGATGTAGAAAAATACGGAAAAGCAATTGAGCATAAAACAGACTTGTTCCCAAACAAAACAAATGTAACTTTTGCCCAAGTAATAGATAGAAACAACATAAAAATGAGAGAATGGGAAAGAGGTACAGGAGAAACTATAGGTTGTGGTACAGGTTGTTGCACTGCTACAGTTGCAGCTGTTTTAACAGGTAGATGCGATAGAAAAGTAAGTGTTCACCAAATAGGTGGAATACTAGAAACTAACTGGGACGAAGAAACAGGAAAAATGTTTATGAAAGGCCCATCACATACAGTATTCGAGTCAGAAATTGATGTAGACGATATAATAAACAAATATAGAACTACAAAATTGCAAGATTTGTTACAAAATGTGGATTATGAGCTTGTAAAAGGAAGCCTAGATGTAGATATTTCAGACATTAAAGACGATTCTAGAAAAGTAGAGCCAAACGATATGTATATAGCAAAAGTTGGTTCTACATCAGACTCACATAAATATATACCGGATGTAATAAAAAAAGGTGCAAAGGTATTAGTTGTAGAAAAAGACATTGTTCTTCCTGATGAAGATGTTACAGTAATAAAGGTAAGAGCTTCAAGAGAAGCAATGGCAGAAATCTCATCAGCATATTTTAAATATCCAGCAAAAGAATTAACTGTTGTAGGTATTACAGGCACAGCAGGAAAAACTTCAACTTCAACTATTTTAAAGAAAATGATTGAAGAAAATGGGGAAAAAGCTGGGCTAATTGGCACAATAGGTGCGTTTATAGGAAAGAGAAAAATAACTCTTCATAATACTACACCAGAAAATTATGAAATACAAAAGCTATTTAGAGAAATGGTAGAAGAGGGTTGCAAATATGCAATAATGGAAGTGTCTTCACAAGGACTAAAAATGCATAGAGTAGATGGATTTACATTTGACTATGGGGTATTTACAAATATTTCTAAAGAGCATATAGGACCAAATGAGCACAAAAGCTTTGAAGAATATATGTATTGCAAAAGTTTGTTATTCCAAAAATGCAAAACTGGAATAATAAATGTAGATGATAAGAATTGGGAAAACGTTACTAAAAACCATACTTGCGATATAATAAAGTTTGGTATAAATTCAGAAAATGTAGACTTAAGAGCAGAAAACATCAAATTTATTATGACAGACAAGTTCTTAGGAATGGGCTTTGATGTAACAGGAAAAGTAAATGATAAATTTGAAGTCGCAATCCCAGGTAGATTCTCTGTATATAATGCCTTATGTGCTGTAACAATAGCAAATGAATTAGGACTAAAAGTAGATTCAATGAAAAAAGCATTAGAAACAGCATACGTAAAAGGCAGAATGGAGCTTGCAGTTTCAAACGATAAGTACAAGCTAATTATAGATTATGCTCATAATGAAGACGAAATGACCAATTTAATGGAAACAATTATGGAGTACAAGCCAAAAAGAATAGTATGCATCTTTGGTGGTGGAGGAAACAGAGCAAGAGATAGAAGATTTGATATGGGAGAAATATCTGGAAAATATGCAGGTCTTACTATCCTTACAGAGGACAACCCACGTTTTGAAGAAATGGAATCTATAAATAACGACATTATAACAGGCTTAAATAGAAGCAATGGAAAATATATAACAATAGATGATAGACAGGAAGCAATAGAATATGCAATGAAAAATGCACAAGAGGGAGATATTATACTTTTAATAGGCAAAGGACACGAACAATATCAAGAAATAAAAGGAGTGCAATACTTCTGGGATGAGAGAGAAGCAGTGCAAAGAGCAGAAGAAAAGTTAAAATAAAAAGTTCTATGTGGAAAAGAAAGGAAAATATATGAAGAACAAAAAACAATTGCTTATAAATATAATAACAATTATAAATGTAGTTATAATTGCAATATTTATATACCAAATGGTAATCAACAGCATATACTCAAGAAAATTCGCAAAAGAACTTATAGAAAAAAATGGTAACACTAGTAATTATATATTATCAAAAGAAAAATATCTAATAGAAAAAGATACTATTGAAATAGAAAAAGTAGTACAAATGGAGGATGCTCGTAAAATAATATATGAAGATACAGGAAAGGTAATGTTATATTATAATGACTGTGAAATAAATGAAAAATTGAAAAGATATTCGAAAACAAAGGCAACCGACAATGGTGAAGAAGAAATACTTATAACAACGAAAGAAATAATATCTATGAACCCATTAAAAAGCCAATATGAAAGTTACAATAATATTATATCTAGTTATAGAAACTATAAGTATTTAGGAAAAGAAAAAATTGATAGTATAAGTTGTATTATTGTAAAATGTACAATGGATAATAAAGTGGATTATATAAAAGTATGGATTAACTTAGATAATGGTTTCGTTATAAAAGAAGAAAGTTATAAAGATAACATACTTGAAAGCATTGTAACTTATAAAACAGAAGTAAATACTGTAACTAGTGATATTGTGGAAATTCCAAATTTAGATGAATATACATATATAGAAAAATAAAACTTTACAAGATTCTGGCTTACAAATATGTTCAAATATGAAAAAAGGGAAAGGAGCTTAATTTTTCATGAATAGAGCAATAAAAAAAGCTATACTAATTGCATTGATTTTTTTACTTGTATATTTTATAGTTACTAACCTGTTTATATTTCCATGTAAAATTGAAGGAATGTCTATGTTCCCAACAATGGCACCAAATGAAATAAAACTATCAAATCGTTGGAAAGTAATTACAAAACAAAGTTTAAATAGAGGAGATATAGTTTTAATTGAAGAGCCAAGTGAAACATATATATCAAAAGAAGAATTTAATAGTCAAAACTTGTTAGCAAAATACGATAAAGTAAACTACAATCCATTTCGAACAAGATATGTAAAAAGAATAATTGGAATTTCAGGCGACTATATACAAATAACAGAAGAAAATGAATTATATTTGAATGGAGAGAAAATAGGATATGCTCTTAAAGCTGATTATATGTTTGTGAATCTGATTGTACCAGAAAATTCCATATATGTATTAGGAGATAATAGGCAAGATTCTACAGATAGTAGAAGTTTTGGGTGTGTACCTATAGATAAGGTATATAGTGTGTTGTTTTAAATAAGAAAGAAATTAAATATTATGGAATGCTTTAAGCACTAAATGGATTGAAGATAAATAATGTATTTATGCATTGACAAATTTTAACATAAATGATATACTTTTAATCGTTGGTTGAAAACCAACATAATATGATAATGCTAATTAGCATTATCTCCCAAAAAAGTATAAGAATGACTGGAAAAAAGTAAAGGAGAAAAACATGAAAAGAATTTGCAAAAGAGTGTTTGCAATGCTTGCAACACTAGTATTGCTTTTAAGTAGTTTTAGT
>CALXVA010000019.1 GCA_944391835.1 uncultured Clostridia bacterium
TTAATATTTTTTATTTTCAAAATATTTTTCTCCTTTTTATTTTAATTATTTAATTATTTAATTTTTTAATTTTTTATTTTTTTAATTTTTTTATTTTTTAATTTATTTTTTACATTATTTATTTTAATATTTTTTTATTAAATAATTTTTATTTATAATTTTAATTTATTATTTTTTATCAATTACATCTAATCCTAATTCTAAAACATTTTCTAATAATTCTTTATTTGAATTTTCTTTATTTAATTCATCTAATATTTCTTTTACAAATAATCCTTTTAAATTATTATTTTTTGATATTTTTTCTAAGTCTATTTTTAATTTTGTTTTATTTTTTATTTTTATTATATTTTCATTTAAAATAAATTTAAATAAATTATATATATTTATTTCGAAATTCTTTTCTCCAATTAAAATTATTTTATAATAAGTATTTTCTTCTAAAATCAAATTATTTATTTTTTCAATTAACTCTTCTTCTGAATTTGTATCACTTATGTCTAATTCCATTTCTTTAAATTCTTTATTGTCCATTGGTATAAATTCTAACTTTATATTCTCTTTATTAAAATCTCCAACAATCATTCCATGTTTTCCGAGTTCATCAAATCCTAAAGAAATTGTTGAACCTGGATATACTATTCTTTGTTCTTCTTCTGTATTATAATCTAGTTTATGAATATGACCTAGTGCCACATAATCAAAGCCTAATTCCTTTAATTTATTTCTATTCATTGGATTATATTCCATATTTTCTAATGTTCCACCATTTAAACTACCATGAGTAACTAAAATATTTATTTGTTCTTTATTTTCTATTTTTATTTCATCCACTATGGAATTTTTACAATAGAAATCATTAAATCCAAATCCATATATATTGCAATCATTCTCTTTTACAACTTCTAATTTCCCTTTAAATATATGTACATTATCATTCCAGTTAAAGTTTTTGTATATAGAATTATTTATATATGGATCATGATTTCCTGGTGAAATATATATTTTAGTATTTGGTATTTCTTTAAATAAATTATTTATATATTCAGCAGTAGTTTTTCTTATATATTCGTGTTCATATAAATCTCCTGCAATAAATAAATATTCTATACTATTTTCTTTAATATAATTTATAATTTTTCTAAAAACTTCTCTTTGCTCTAGCCTTCTCTTTTCTCCAAGTTTATTTCTACTATTTAACACTGCAAAAGGAGCATCAAAATGCATATCTGCTATATGTACAAACTTCAAATTTATCTATCCTTTCTTTATTTAATTGCTTTATTTTACTAAACAATTTTATACTATTGCAAAGCTTTAGTCAAGACTTTTTTAAAACATTTGTTTTGTAGGTTACTAGATAATGATTCTGTAAATACTCAACAAAAAATGCCTTAAGCATATACTTAAAGCATTTTCTAAATTATCCACAGTTCATTTGCAAGTTATCCACAATTTTGTTTCTTACTTTCCACAGTTTTTTCCACAACTTATTCACATCAACTGTTATTATCCTCATCATCAAAGCTTCCGAAATAGTTCATCAAACTTTGCTTCTAACTCTTTTTGCACATCTACTGACATTATCTCTTCCTCATCTTTTCTTTCGCCTTCATTTTGCTTTTCTACTGTTTCGTCATTTTGAGGTAAAATTGGTGCATCAAATTCATTATTTATATTTGTTGCTGTATTATTTGCGCCATTCCTATTAGTTTGTGGATTTGAATTATTTACTTCATCACTTGCTGTGTTCTTATTTTCAGTTTCTTCCTTTTTATCATCATCTTCTTCAAATAAGTCATCTAAAGAATCTACTTTCAAATCTTTTGGCTTGTTTCCTTCGTCTTCAACATAAGGATTATATGGATTGAATTTTCTCCATTTTCCTCTATTTCCAACGTCAAATTCTAAGTGGTTTAATGTAAATTCTGATAGTTTTTTAATCATTGGAGTTTCAAAATAGTAATATTTTTCGTCCTTTATTGGTTTTAAACCTTTTTCGTATATAATACATAAGTCGTTGTCCATTCTTCTTAATTCATCTGGTGTCATTAGTGCTCTTGCCATAACTTGGTCAGAATCATTATATCCTTGTCTATGGAATTGTTTATCTCTATTAACAGATAAGCTTTCTCTTGTTATAGTTTTTTCTCCAAGTGCCTTTGAAAAATATTCCACTGTTTTATATGAGTTACTTCCAAGGAATACGTGGGTATCGCAGTTACCCATTATTGTTTCATAAGATTTTTCGTAAACTGCCTCTAATTGGTCTAAGTTCTGTAAAATAACACTAAATGATATTCCTCTACTTCTTGAAGTTGATATTTTTTTATCGAAGTCTGGTATTTGTCCTATATTTGCAAACTCATCTAATATAAAGAATGTAGGCATTTTTAATCTTCCACCGTTTTTATCTGCAAAGTCATATAATTGTTGTATCATTTGTGAGAAGAATATTGTAAGCAAGAAATCATAAGCTTTATGTGTATCTGATGATATAACATATACGGCTGTTTTTCTCGAGCCTATTTCATCAAAATCTATTGTGTCTGTTGATGTTACTTCTGCAATTTCTTTTGAATCGAATTTACCAAGTTTTGATTGTAATGAACTTAGTATTGAACCATAAGTTTTTTCTGGTGCTATTTCTATAGATTTATAGTTCATTCTAGCTGGGTGGTCATAAGGAAGTTGGTTCATAAGTTCTGTAAGTAAGTTACTTCCTCCGTTTGTGTTTGCTGCTCTTACAAGTTCTGAACAGCTAGCTAAGTTTTGCTCTTCTTCTGGTCTTGTTGCCATTAAATAGTATATAAGTGCTTTTAATAGCATTTCTGCCATATCGTCCCAGTATGGGTCGTTGCTTCCTGACTCTGATTTTTGCCCTTTTACTATAGTATTTGCTATAACGTCAACATCTATTTCACTTCTTATATGTAATAGTGGATTATATCCATCACTATTTGCTGGGTTAACTAAGTTTAATACTTTTATTTCGTATCCATTTTTCTTTAAATAACCAGCTGTTTTATCGTATAGCTCTCCTTTTGGGTCTGTAAATACATACGAACCTAACATTTGAAATGCATTTGGTATTGAGTATGATGCAGATTTACCAGAACCTGAACCGTCCAACTACCAATACGTTTACGTTTCCTCTTTTATCTACTGGAAGAAAATTATGTCTTGAAAGTATTATTCCTTTATTTTTACTTAGTATTCTATACTGTTCTCCATTTTCACTCCAGTCACTAGAGCCATGTTCAATATCTGTATATTCATGTTTTGGTCTTGATTTAAATAGTCCTATAAAGCCAAGTATTAGATAAATAATTGTGAAGTATAAAAGTGTTTTTCCAAAATACCCAATATATTCAGCTCCAAATACTCTTGTAATTGATGAAAAGCTTACTAGTTCTGTAAATACATTTTCCAAAAATATATTAAAATCAAAACTTCCTTGCTGTGATGCAAGCCCAATAGAATACCCTATAGGCGCAACAAGTACTATGGTAAAAAATACCCATAGTACTGCCATTATTATTATACTTTTTTTATTATCTTTTAATGTTTTACTAACTTTGTAATTCATTATTTATTTCACCTTCGCTTTGGTTTTATTTTTCCATATCATTTCTATTAGATTTGTTAGCTTCTGATAATGCTTTTTCTACTGCTTTTCTATCTCCAAATAAAAATTGTCCTTCCTTTGTTGCTCTTC
The DNA here is from genome assembly GCA_944391835.1 of uncultured Clostridia bacterium. Taxonomy (GTDB): domain Bacteria; phylum Bacillota; class Clostridia; order TANB77; family CAG-508; genus CALXVA01. Next base: position 3,719 of record CALXVA010000019.1, read on the forward strand.
CTACTACTTTTTTACCATCTTTTACTACAATATTAGGCTGTGTTGGAATTTCTGCTCTTTCCCCTTCTCTACCTTCTCTAACATCGTATACAGATGGTCCTTTTCCAGCAGCTTGTGGTGGCATTTCTAAATTTTCGTCTGGTTCTCTTGGTATTGTTTGTCCTCCCACAATATGTTTATTTTGGTTTGAATGTACACTTGTACTACTCATCTTTTTTCCCCTTTCTAAATGTCTTTCTTGTCATCTCTTATTTCGAATGAAAAGTATGACTTATATGGTTTTAATTTGCATTTTCCTCTAACTTCATTTGTTTCTTTATCAAAGTATAAAACTGGTTTTATTTCTTCTGTTGTTTCTGGGTCTATAATTGTGATTGGTCTTTTTAAATTTGGTGTATATTTAAAATCTTTAAATTCTGTTTCTTTTTCAGAATAAAGTGTATCAAACTTTATTAAGCTTGGTCTTTTAGAGATTGTAACTTTATCATCTTCTAAAATTCCCATATTTACAACTACTCTGTCTTTTCCAAAAGATAGTATAATTAAATCTTCTTCTTCTTTTGGTTCGTCAACAAAAAAAGTCTTTTTTTTAACATCTCCTCTTAATTCTTCTGTATAATCTAGTCTTTCTATTGTATATTTAGGTGATTCTTTTAAAAATTCTTTTTCTGTTTCGTTTATTTTATATATTACTGTGCTTACTCCTTGTGGATCTGTTATACTAAAGTGTTTGCCTTGTACAATTTCCATATCTATCCCTCTTTCTATGAATCTTCATTGCCATAGTTTGTCTTTTGTTAGAATCACTACACTCTAATTATATAGCAAATTTTGGTTCTAGTCAATATTTTTCGTTAAACTTATGTTAACTTTCGCCGTTTTTTGTTAATTTAAATTATTTTACGTTCTAAAATAATGTAACTTAACCGTTTTTTATGGCTGAACTCAAACAAACTATCAACTACTATTACATATTTTTTATTCTAAATTAGTTCTTGGATTAAATTTTGAAATTTTATTTAGCTTTTCATATATACCAATTTCCTCTTTTGTTGGGGTTTTAGGTATCATTATTTTTACATCTGCTATAAGTTCTCCTCTTCCACCTTTTCCATCTTTATATCCTTTTCCTGGAATTCGAACTTTTTCTCCACTTTCTATTCCTTGTGGTATATGTAAATATATAGTCTCTCCTATTGATTCTACCGATACCTTGGTTCCAAGAACAGCTTCCCATGGTGATATTTTTAAATCTGTATATAAGTCTACTCCCCTTAATGCAAATTTATTTGTATCTTTTATATTTATTCGAATTAATAAATCTCCGTTTTTTCCTCCGTTTTCACCCTTTTTGCCTTGACCTATTAGCCTAATTTTTTCTCCATTTCTTATACCTTCTGGAATTTTTATTGTAAATGTTTTCATTTTTCCATTTTGGGTTCTTAAGGAAATTTTCTTTTCTTGCCCATAATATGCTTCTTCTACAGAAACTTCTATTTCTGTTTCTACGTTTTCTCCCTTAATAGGTACTTTTTCCTTTTTCTTTACCTTATTTTCTTGTTTATCTATTTGCTCTCCAAAAAACATATTAAAAAAGTTGCTACTTATAGAACCTTCTTCTCGTTTACTTTCTTCGGTCTTTTTCTTCTTTCTACCAATATTTGAGTTCCATGTTCTGTCATATTTTCTTCTTGAAGCTTGGTTTGATAGCACTTTATATGCCTCATTTATATCCTTAAACCTCTCTTCTGAGAAATTGTTTTCAGAGTTTATGTCTGGGTGATATTTCTTAGCTTGTTCCCTGTAAGCTGTTTTTATTTCTTCTGGTGTGACTTTACTATTATCTAAACCTAGTATTTTATAATAGTCTTTAAAAATCATAGCCCCTTCCCCCTTAAAAAGTATCCTCATTATATCATACTTTTTTTGTGAAATAAATATCTTTGTAGGATTTTTTGTTAAAAGATGGCGCAAATAAGTAATTAATATAATTCACGGCTTCTTTTAGTGGTAGTAATGTATATTTTAAATTTAAAATATACATTACTACCACATTTTAGAACAAGTCGTAAATAGTACCAATTACTTATTTGCGTCATCTTTTAATAATTTATTTCTTGTTAATATGCTGTCCGTATGTACTAGTTTATGCTTTTGTATTGTGTATATTAAAGAAGAATCTATTTCATATAGTAATGCTTCATTTATGTCTATTTTTGATAATTCTCTAACTTTTTGTAATTGTTCATTTTTTTCTTCTTTTTTATAATTTCTTCCCTCTTCTGTTTTATCTGCAACAAAAATTATTTTTGCTAATAAATCCATATTTTCGTTTCCTACTGTATGGTATTTTATTGCATTTTGCATTTCTTCTGTAAAATTATATTTCTTTTTGCATATATCTGCTCCTATTTTTGCGTGTAATAATCCAACATTTACTTTTTCTAAACTGTCTACTTCTATATTATTTTCTTTTGCATACTTAAGCATTTCTTCGTCAGAAAATTCTTTTCCAATATCATGTGCGAGTCCAGTAAGTTTGGCTATATTTACATCTACTCCATAAATTAGAGCTAATTCTTCTGCTTTTTTCATTACTCCTAGCGAATGCTTATATCTTTTTTCTGATAATGTACTTTTTAAATCACTATCTATTCTTTTTAATAATTCTTCTACTTCTATATTCTCTAATTTTTCCATTTTATTCACCTTGCTTTTTTATATTACACCTTTATAAATATAACTAACTTATAGTTTACTTTTTTAGTTTTATATTGTATCGGAGTAATCTCTTTATTACTTGTTATTTAAGTATTTCAAATAATTTTAGTATATAACTATTCTAAAGCTAACTCTATTAATTTGTCTAACAATTTTGTATAACTTAGTCCCATATTTTCCCACAATTTAGGGTACATACTTATTTGAGTAAATCCTGGTAATGTATTTATTTCGTTTATTATTACTCTATTCGTTTTATTTTCTATAAAGAAATCCACTCTAGATAGGCCTTTGCAATCTGCCGTTTTATATGCTTTTACTGCAGTTTTTCTAATTTCGTTAGATACGTTTTCTGGTATTTCTGCTGGAATTACTACTCTAGACTCAGCATTTTTGTATTTTGCATCAAAAGTGTAAAAGTCTTCTGCTGGAAGAATTTCTCCAACACATGAGGCTTTAACATCTTCGTTTCCAAGTACTGCACATTCTACCTCTCTGCCGTTTATATTTTGCTCTATAAGTATTTTTTTATCAAATTCTCCTGCATATTTTATAGCTTCAATTAGTTCTTCTTTATTATGTGCTTTGTTTATTCCCACCGATGAACCCGAATTCGAAGGCTTTACAAATACAGGGTATGCAAGCTCTTTTTTTGTAATTTCTGCAATTTCTTCTAAACTACATTGTTTTTCATTAAATTTATTATCCACATATATAAAGCCGTCTTTTGCTTTTTTTACATATATGTATTTTGCTTGGCTTATTCCTGCTTTTTCGAATATAGCCTTTGCATAAGCCTTATCCATACACATACTAGACCCTAATACTTTGCAACCTACATAAGGTATTTTTAATAATTCAAGCATTCCTTGAATTGTACCATCTTCTCCGTAAAGTCCATGCAATACTGGAAATATTACGTCACATTCTTGCAAATATTCTATAGGATTTGAAATTGATACTTTTTCTTCAATTTCTTCTCCTACTTGCAAGATGTCTATTTTGTCAACTTCTTTTGAATATTCGTACCATTTTCCTTCTTTATCTATGTATATTGGATAAATTTCGTATTTGTCTTTATCTAGATTTTTTATAACAGATGTTCCTGATGTAATTGAAACATCGTGTTCTGTTGACATTCCTCCAAATATTACGCCTAGTTTTAGTTTTGCCATTTGCTATCAGCCCTTTCTATTTATTTTTTCTACTATACTTTTATTTAGCAGACATTATCTTGCTAAATATCTCTTGGAAATTCATTGCATTTGAAGCTTTAAGTAATATAGCATCTTCTGGTGCAGATATTTTTTTAATAACCTCTACTGCATCATCATTATTATTGCATATATGAATGCTATTCTTATCTAGCCCTTTTTTCATTGCTTTGCTAACAATATGTTTTGCTTCTTCTCCTACAGTAATTAATATATCGATATTGTTTTTTACTACTTCCTCACCAACTTTTTCGTGTAGTTCTGTTGAATAACTTCCTAACTCTAGCATATCTCCTAAAACTGCAATTTTCTTTTTTGCATTTATTTTTCCTAAGTATTCTAATGCTGCTTTCATCGAGTCATAATTTGCATTATAGCAGTCATTTATTATAGTTACATTATTAGGACTTTTTTCTACTTGCATTCTTCTTTTGGTAAGCTCAAAATTTGTAATTCCATCTAGTATATCTTCCATCTCTATATTTAAAATTCTACCAACTGCTATTGCACACAAACTATTTAACACGAAATGATTTCCACCAACCGAGATAGTTACTTTATATGTTTTTCCGTCCACATCTATTTTATATGTGCTTCCATTTTCGCTTAATTCCACTTGGTATGGCATAATATCACTTTTATTTTCTATACCAAATGTAATTACCTTAAAATTTCTATTTGTGTTTGAAATATACCAATTATGTAGCATATCATTATCATTGTTTATTACTAATACTCCATCTTTTTGAAGCCCATCTAATATTTCTAGTTTTGCTTTTAATATGTTTTCTCTTGAGCCCAAATTTCCAATGTGTGCTGTACCTACATTTGTTATAACGGCAATTGTTGGTTTTGCAATTTTAGATAATGTACTTATTTCGTTTGGCATATTCATTCCCATTTCTACTACCATTGCGTTTTCGTCTTTAAGCCTTAAAACCGTAAGTGGAAGTCCGATTTGGTTATTATAATTGCCTAAGGTTTTTAGTACATTAAATTTTTTTGCCATTACACTTGCAATTATGTCCTTTGTACTTGTTTTCCCAACACTTCCTGTTACTCCTATAACTGGTATATCGTACATATTTCTTTTAAGGCTAGCAATTTCTTGCAATGTTTTTGTTGTGTCTTCTACTAATATTATTGATGCATTTTTGTATTTTTCTTTTATTTCTTCTACATTTATCTCATTAATTACACTCAACTTTTGCAATATACAAATTTTTGCACCCTTTTTTAGTGCATCTAAATACAGCATATTTCCATCATAGTGTTCTCCCTTAAATCCTATGTACGTATCACCTTGTCTTATCTCTCGTGTGTCTCTAGTAACATCTGTTAAATCCTCTGCTTCTGTTCCACATAGAAGCTCTGCATTGCATATTTTAATTATGTCTTTTATATATATTTGCTTCATATTTTTCCTCTTTTCTTTTTTAATTATAAATTGTGCTATTATATTATATTTTTATATGGCTATTATATGCTATATTATGTGTTTTGACAAGAATTTTTTGTTAGAGGTTTTATCTAAAATAGTAGATTTTATAATACTAGTGTAGATTATCTACTTTTTAGAACAGATACACCTGTACCTTATCCTAGAAATCAAACTAACAAAAATAAAGACATTACTCTATTATAATGCCTTTATTTTTTATATTATCTTTTTAATATTCCCTAATGCGTAAGCGTTCCATTTGGAGTATTTGTAATTATCAATATATCCTCTTCTTTGCCTGTTTCTGCATTTACATATACTATAAAATCTAATCCCTCTACATTTCCTTCAAATTCCCAGCAAAGTACTTCTGTTTTCCATTCTGTAGGTATCATTGCTAATTCTTCACTTTCTATATTTAGGTCCTTATTTAAACTTTCCTTTGCGTCTTCTACTGTTACCTTTGGCTCTTTTAATTCTCTTTCTTTATGCGAATTTAGGTATCCTGTTGTTTCTATTCCTAGTATTTCTCCATCGTCTAATGCTACTTTTACTTTTATTAAATCAGGATACATTATTACATCATCCTGTACGTAAGCATAATTTATTGTTACTATCCCACTTTGTTTTAAATAATACGTTTCTCTCATATTTTCAAATCCAAGTTTTTCTAAGTATTCTTTTGCTTTGCTATCTGCCTCTTCCTGAGACAATACTTCGGATAAAACATCTCTATTTTTATCCATATATATTACATGTCCACCCTTTTCTGAAATCGAAACAGTTGCTGTAGAGTCATCATCAAAGGTTAGTCCAAAATTATATGAAGTAATATCTCCTTCACTTTTTCCGTATGATTCTATTTCTTTTACATTTACAGTAAATAATTCTTTTGCTTTATTTTTTGCAGTTTCTTCATCTATATTTTCTCCTGTAAGTCCGACTTTTTCTGCTTTAGTTATGTGTTCTGAAAATGCTCCATCATATATTAGACCAGAATATTCATGAAAAGTTTCCTCTAGATTTCCAAAACTGTCTTGGGAGATATTACTTACTTGTTGTGCAAATGCTACTGTTCCTTCATCCGTTAATTCTCCCCAGGCTATTCTTCCATCATTTATATCTGCAGATAACTGATTTAATACATTCTCTAATTCCACACTATACTCGTGCAATTCTTTAAGATTTTTCATATCGTCATCTGTTAATTCTTCGTCTTTTAAATTCTTTCTATATAAAGAGTAACTATATTCACTTACTTGGTTTAAAAACTTTGAAGTATTTTCTAATTCGTGTGAACTAATTGGAAGTTGAGATAAGTATCCCATAGCCAAGTTTGCCTCTCTCCATACATTAGTTAGACTCTCGGCACTACTTTCTGGTGAATTAGTAATTAACGATTTTGCTAAAAACACCTCTACATTTTGGACATAATCTACAACTTCATAAAACGCCATATTGTATGCATTCTCTGAAGCTTGTCTATACTCTGTTTGTTTTTTATAAATATATATTGCCATGACTACTATTATTGTAAAAAGTACCACCACAATACTAAGCATATGCCTATCTTTTAATCTATTTTTCCAATCTAACAATTTGTTTTTAATCGCACCCACAAAAATCAATCCTTTCTTTACTTTATAGATTATTTAAATCTTAAAAGAAAGAGCGTATAATAAAAATTTTATTAAATTCCGAAATGTGATTGGAAAAGCTTTAGAAATTCTTAGGCTTAGTTTATGGAAAGAGTTCATCTATGATGGAAGGGTGCCATAAAATAAGTTTAGAATTTCTTTAGCTTTGTATTGAGCCGAGGAATGCAAATAAAATTTTTATTATACACTCTTTCTTTATATACATTTGAATTATATTTCTCATATTTTGTGTAAAATTTGTTAAAATATTCTTAATTTTTAGACTTTTTATATTTTTTGTGATAAAATATCTTTGAATTTTTGATTTATAGGGGATTTTATGAAAAAAATATTGATATTTTATGCAGCTTATGGTGGTGGCCATTTTTCTGCTGCTAAAGCTATAAAAAAGTATTTAGATGATAATTATAATGTAGAAACTGAAATTGTTGATTGTATAAAATACGTTAATAAAATTTTGGATAGAGCAACTACAGGTGCATATAACCAAATGGCAAAAAATGCTCCAAATTTATGGGGTAGAATTTATGACAAGTCTCAAAAAGGCGTGCTTGCGCATATAAGTTCTAGAGCTAATAAGATGATGGCTGTAAAAATAAAGAATTTAATTAAAGAAATAAAGCCAGATATTGTTGTATCTACTCATCCATTTAGTAGCCAAATGGTAAGTTATTTGCGAAGAAAAGGAAAGATTGATTGCAAATTAGTTACGATTCTTACAGATTTTGCACCACATGATCAGTGGTTAATCGGACATGAATATGCAGATGCTTTTTGTGTATCTAATACAAAAATGGAAAAATATTTGATAGAATATGGTGTAGTTAAGGAAAAAATACATACTACTGGAATTCCTTTATCAGAAAAATTTTCACAAGAATTTAATAAATCTGATATATACAAAGAATTTAATTTAGATGAAACCAAACCTGTTATTTTATTTTTTGGCGGTGGAGAATTTGGTCTTGGTAAAGACAGGACTTTGCAAATTTTAAGGTCACTTATCCACAATTTGCCCACTTACCAAATAATTGCAGTTTCAGGTAGAAACAAAAGGATGAATTTAGGATTCAATAATATTGTTGAAGAAACTAATTCTAAGGATAGAGTAAGAGTTTTCGATTACACAACAAAAGTTCCTGAAATAATGAACATTTCTACATTAGTAGTCACTAAGCCAGGAGGGCTTACAACTAGCGAAAGTTTAGCTTCTGGCTTACCTCTTCTTGTTATAAATCCAATACCTGGACAAGAAGAAGAAAATGCAGAATTTTTAGAAAGTCATAATGTTGGTGTTTGGATTAGAAAAAAAGATAATCCTGATAAGGTAATTCAAGAGTTATTTAAAGATAAAAATAAATTAGAAAGAATGAAAGAAAATACTAAGCTTTTAGCAAAAAAAGATTCTACTAAAGATATTTGCAGAATTATAATGAGTTTGGATTAAATATTTTTGCAAAAAATATATCAAAAAAGCCTACTCTTACATATATTATTTAAGAGGAGGCTTTTTATGAATTCTTTGTCCAATATATCTGGTGCAGAATTAACTGCACTTGCCAATAGTCTTGCTCTATATTTTTCTCAAAATTATTCTACACTTGATATTGCAAAATTAGTTGTTTTCTTTACATCTCTTGCTGATATTTTAGCGCTTCTTTCAGTGGATAAAGTTGATGATGCCATATCTACAGACGATATTGATTTATAGTTCTCTTCTTCCTTCTAATGCTTTAGAAAGAGTAACCTCATCTGTATATTCTAGGTCTCCTCCAACTGGAATACCATGTGCTATTCTAGTTACTTTTATTCCTAATGGTTTAACTAATTTAGAAATATACATTGCGGTTGCTTCTCCCTCAACTCTTGGGTTTGTTGCTAAAATAAGTTCCTTAACTTCTCCCCCCATTAAACGCGCAAGTAGTTCTTTTATTTTTATATCATCTGGTCCTACTCCATTCATTGGAGATATACTACCATGAAGTACATGGTAAACTCCTTTAAACTCATGTGTCCTTTCCATTGCTACCACGTCTTTTACATCTTCTACCACACAAATTGTAGAATTGTCTCTTGTTGGGTTTGAGCAAATTTCACAAGGGTCTGTATCCGATATGTTAAAACATTTAGAGCAGTATTTTAAGTTTTGTTTTGCGTTTTGAATTGCTGATATAAATTCGTCTGTTTCTTCTTTGCTTGCATTTAAAATATAAAAAGCAAGCCTAGCAGCAGTCTTGCTTCCTATACTTGGCAATCTTTCAAATGCTTCTATTAATTTTTCAATTGATGGTGAATAATACGACATTTTTATTCTTCCTTTACATTAGTCCTGGTATATTGTATTTTCCAAGTGATGCAGCTTGTTCACTATCAACTTTTCTTAATGCTTCATTTACAGATGTTAATATTAAGTCTTGTAGCATTTCTACATCATCTGGGTCTACTACTTCTTTTTTTATTGTAATTTCTTTTAATACTTTATCTCCACTTACTTTTACTGCTACTGCTCCTCCACCTGCTGTTGCTTCAAATTCTTTTGCAGCAAGTTCTTCTTGTGATTTTTCCATATCTGATTGCATTTTTTTTGCTTCTTTCATTAATTGGTTGATATTCATACCACCAAATCCTCCCATATTAGGGAATCCACCTCTTTTTGCCATTTTCTTTCCTCCTCTTAATTTTTTTGCAATTTATTCTATAATATTTATTGGAATATCATACTCCTCTACCATTTTCTTTAATTGATTATCACTTTCTTGTTTCTTTGGAAGAGAATCTACATTTTCAATAATTTTAACTTTCATATCCTTACCATATTCCATTGATACTGCTTTTGAAAGTTCAATTATATTTTCTGGTTTTTCTAAAATAGATTTTCCAAAGGCATTTATGCCTTCTGGAAAGCTTATTCCAATAGTCATGTCATTTAGTTCTATTGCCTTAGATTTTAACAAATTAGAATACATCATAATTTTTCCATTTTGTTTAAGCCCATTTAGTACATTTTTCCAGCCTTTTGCCTCACCAAATCCTGAAATTGCTTGAGCGAAGTTTGCTTTATCATCAACTTTATTGTTTAAATTTTGTGTGTTTCCACTATTTGTACTAGCATTTTGTTTGTTTACTATTTCTTCATTTTTATCTGCAGTTTTTGCTTGTTTTCCGTTACCTTTATCCACAGTTTCCACAACTGTTTCTATTAAATGTTCACTACATAATTTTATAATTTCTACTTGAAATAATATGCTTTTCTGTGAAGACCATTTCATATCGTTTTCTAGTTTTGATAAGTCTGTAATTATATATAATAGTCTTTCTTTTGTAGTTTCTTCTGCTAATGCTTTTATTTGCTCTATTTCGTCTTTGCTATATATATCAAGTTTATTTGTTGCTTTATATACTAAAATATCTTTAACGTATTTTATAATTTCCCACAGTAAATTATTTAGGTCTTTCCCTTCATTTAAGACGGTATCTACTGCCTTTATTGCTTCATCTACGTTATATTCCAAAAATGCTTTTACAATTGCGTGTATGTATGTTAATTTTGGAATTCCTACTAAATCTTTAATTTTATTTTCATCTATATTTGTTTCGCCATCTTGCAAACATCTTTCCAAGATACTTAAAGCATCTCTCATTGCTCCTTCTGAAAGTGTGGCAATTAAATTTAGTGCCTCTTCAGTTATTTCTATATTGCTTTCCTTTGCAACATATTCAAGTCTTCTAATTATATCTGCGTTTGATATTTTTTTAAAGTCAAATCTCTGACATCTTGAAAGTATCGTTGCTGGTAATTTTTGTGGTTCTGTTGTTGCTAATATAAATTTTACGTGTGCTGGTGGCTCTTCTAATGTTTTTAGTAGAGCATTAAATGCACCTGTAGATAACATGTGAACCTCATCTATTATATATACTCTATACTTTGCAAGAGTTGGTAAAAAATTTACCTCTTCTCTTATTGAACGAATATCTTCTACACTATTGTTTGATGCAGCATCCATTTCAACTATATCTGTAAGTGAGCCTGAAAGCGCTGCTTTGCAAATTTCGCACTCATTGCAAGGCTCTCCGTCTTTTGGGTTTAAGCAATTAACAGCTCTTGCCAAAACCTTTGCTGCACTAGTTTTTCCTGTTCCTCTTCCTCCATTAAAAAGATATGCATGTCCAACTCTTCCTGCGATTATTTGATTTTTAAGTGTTTTTGTAATATGCTCTTGTCCTACAATTTCGTCAAACCTTTGTGGTCTAAATTTTCTATATAATGCTGTATACGACAATCTATATCACCCTCTGTCTTTAAAAAATGGTGTGATAATTTTAACTACTCTATGGAAGTTTCCACACAAGAAGTACTGCTTATTGCTGCTTCCTTCCGGACCTGACAAGGTTCACAGCTTCTTGTTGGTCCCCTCCATACAATAGTTAAAATTTTCATACCATTTGTATTATATAATGTTTTATTCATTTTATCAAGAGTTATTATTAAGTTTTTATTCTCTTTTAAATATAACATCACTCATATCTGTTTTTTCTATATTACTAGTTCCCTCTTCAATTATATTTCCACAAGGTAATTGTAATGTAGTATTAGCTCTATAGCTACAATTTTCTACAGTAATTACAATATCAAAAGATATATCAAATGTTATATCTTCATTTGTTACATCAATTTTTTCTAGTAAAGTACCATCATGAGTAATTTCTTCGTCCTCATCTGAACTATATGTGTCCAAGCCAACATTACTAAAGCTTAGTAATAAACTTCCACCATTACTTCCTATCTCTAATGTTTGAGGGTTGCTTTCTTCTGCTCCCTTGTATTCTAGCTTTTCATTTACTATGTATTCATCACTATAATCGAAAATTCTTCCCTCAACACTATTAGGCATATATGTTTGTATTTCACCTACGTTTGGCGCTTTTGTAATATTTATATTTTCTATTTTTACACTTTTTATACTTCTATCTTCTCCACGATAGTTTTCGTTTTTGTCTATATATATGTATATGTCATTGTTTTGGTATATTTTGAAGTTCCATTTTTTATCTCCTTCGGTCTCTTGCCCCTCTGCTGTACTTACCATAATTATTTTAGATAGATTAAATGGCATATTTTTATCGCCCTCAACTTGGTATTTTATCATTGCTATACCAACTAAAAGAAGAATTATTACAAATGTACTAATAGCTACACATAGCTTTATCATTTGTTTTTTCTTTTCTTTATCCATTTGCATGTCCTCCATTCATCTATTATTTATGCTATATATTTAATTTTATGCTAATTTTTTATTATATAGGAAATTATATTTTGGCGAAGTGGGTGGGATTCGAACCCACGTGCCAGCAATTAGCTAGCTAACTGATTTCGAGTCAGCCTCGTTATGACCTCTTCGATACCACTTCATATTTTATTTTTTACTCTTTATTTTTCTAAGTTCCTTAAAAAAGTTTTTTAAAATTTGTTCACAATCTTCTTTAAGTATGCCAGTTTCTAATTCTACAATATGATTAAATTTAAAATCTTGTAATAAATTTAGTACTGAACCACAAGCTCCTGTTTTTTGGTCCATTGTTCCTATATATAATTTTTTTAATCTTGCTTGTATAATTGCTCCTGCACACATTGCACATGGCTCTAGTGTTACATACATTTCACAATCATTTAAACGCCAAGTTTCTAGTTTTTTACTTGCTTTTTGTATTGCTATTATTTCTGCATGTTTTGTTGTATCTTGATTTTCTTCTTTTATGTTATGAGCTCTTGCAATTATTTTTCCATCTTTTACTATAATAGCTCCTACTGGAATCTCTAATTTATTGTATGCTTTTTTTGCTTCTTTTAGAGCCTCTTTCATAAATTGTTCTTGCATTTAGTATGCCTCCATAAAAATACATTGCTTATCCGTCAACATATATCTAAAAAGAGTCACACAAAGCATTGACTTTTCACAACGTTTATGTGACTTTTTCTATGGTGTTCCAGAGAGGAATCGAACCTCCGACCTTTCCCTTAGGAGGGGAACGCTCTATCCTACTGAGCTACTGAAACATTTTTCAATGCTTATATATTTTATATTATTTTTTTAATTTAATCAAGTCTTTTTAAAAATTGATACTTGACATAAATGTTATAATTATTACATTATACTTATTATAGGAGATATTTATGCAAAAAATATTAGGTTATTTAAGAAAAGCAATAGAACATTATAATATGATAGAAGAAGGAGACAAAATAGCAGTAGCTTTATCAGGTGGTAAGGACTCCATTACACTTTTAAAAGGTCTTAAAGCGTTGCAGAGGTTTTACCCAAAGTCCTTTGATTTAATTGCTATTAGTGTTAATCCAGGTTTTGAATTTTTTGACACTTCTTTTTTAGAAAATATTTGTAAAGAAATTGGTGTAGAATTTGCAGAAGCAAGAAGTGATATAAAGGAAATTGTTTTTGATATAAGAAAAGAAAAAAATCCTTGTTCATTATGTGCTAACTTGCGTAGAGGTATATTAAATTCTACGGCTATCGAATATGGTTGTAATAAGCTTGCTCTTGGTCATAATGAAGATGATGTTTTAGAAACGTTTTTTCTAAATATGTTGTATGCTGGAAACTTAAATACTTTCGCACCCGTAAGTTATATGGATAGGTCTAAAATAACTCTAATAAGGCCTTTAATTTATGCACCAGAAAAAGAAATTAGAAAATTTATTAAAAGAAATGATATTAAAGTAATGCCTAAAAGTTGCCCGATGGACGGAGTTTCTAAAAGAGAATATATGAAAGATTTACTTTATAAATTAACTATAGAAATTCCAAATGTTAGAGCAAATTTAATTGGAGCCATAAAACGCGCTGGTATTAATGGTTGGAAAGAAGTTAAATGATTTAGCAAAAGAGACAGAGATTGTTTGTAAGTTTTCTTTTATACAAGTACAAGTATTTTTATTTTCGGTCTTCGGCCCCCAACTGCGTACAAACTGTATAAACTTCGCTAAAGCTACGTTTTACAGTTTGTATACTTGTCGGTCCCCACCTTAAGCACTCCGACCAAAACTAAAAATACTTGTACTCGTAATAAAATGTAATTACAAATAAGCCTGTCTCTTTTGCTGGATTTTGTTATTTCTTTGCTTGTTCTGCCATTTCTTTTACAGCATTTTCTAATTCAGCTAATTCTTTATTTGCATCTGCCATTGTTTTTCCACATACGCCCATATAGAATTTTATTTTTGGTTCTGTTCCTGATGGACGTACACATACCCAAGCCTTTTTATCTAAATCAAAGTATAGTACATTTGATTTTGGTAAGCCTGTTGATTGTTTTTCATTATTTTCTATAGAGGTTATTTCTTGTTTTTGGTAATCTCCAAATGTTCTTACTTTTAGCCCTGCTATTTCAGATGCTGGATTGTTTCTCATATTTTCCATCATTTTCTTTATTTGCTCAGCACCATCAGCACCTTTTAATGTTATAGACATTTGTTTTTCTTTATAATATCCATATTTTTCGTACATTTTGTTCATTTGGTTCCATAAAGTTAGTCCTTGTTTTTTGTAGTACGCAACTGCTTCGCAGGTTGTCATTACTGCAACTATTCCGTCTTTATCTCTTGCGTGTGTTCCTATAATGCATCCATAGCTTTCTTCATAAGCAAATAAACATTTATATGAGTTTTCTTCTTCAAAATTCTTTATTATTTTAGCAATATTTTTAAATCCTGTTAATGTTGAGAATAACTTTACCCCATACTCTTTTGCAATAGCATCAGTCATATTTGAAGATACTATTGTTTTGATAATTGCTCCATTTTCTGGTAATTCCCCTTTTGCTTTTTTCTGTGATAGCACATATTCTGCTACTAAATTTCCTGACATATTTCCATTAAATTGAATATATTCATTTGAAGCAGTATCTTTAACATATATTCCAAATCTGTCTGCATCTGGGTCATTTGCTAAAACTATGTCTGCATCCACTTTTTTAGCTAAGTCTAATGCTAATACAAAGGCCTTTGGATCTTCTGGATTTGGATAGCTTACTGTTGGAAAATGTCCATCTCCTTCTTCTTGCTCTTTTACTACATATACATTTTCAAAACCTATTTCTTTTAAGATTCTTTTTACAAGTTTTCCCCCTGTACCATGTAGAGGAGTATAAACTATTTTTATATCTTTTTGCATTTCTTTTATTATATCGCTATGTACAACTAGTTTTTTTAGTTCTGCTATATATTTATCATCAATTTCTTCTCCTATTGTATTGAACAATCCTTTTTTTACTGCTTCATCATAATCCATTTTTTTAATAGTTCCAAAGTCTGTGATGTTATTTACCTCATTTATAATTTCTTTGTCTATTGGTTCAACTATTTGTGCACCATCGTCCCAATATACTTTATATCCATTATATTCTGGTGGATTGTGGCTTGCAGTTATTACAATACCTGCAATACAACCAAGTTCTCTTACTGCATAAGATAGCTCAGGTGTTGGTCTTAATGAATCAAATCTATATGTTTTTATTCCATTTGCATTTAAACAAAGTGCTGTTTCCATACTAAATTCTTCAGACATAATTCTACAATCATAAGCAATAGCTACACCTCTATCTTGTCCTCCCTTTTTAATAATGTAATTTGCTAAGCCTTGAGTTGCCTTTGTTACAGTATATTTATTCATTCTATTGGTTCCAATGCCAATAATACCTCTTAAACCTGCTGTACCAAACTCTAAGTCTTTATAAAATCTGTCCTCTATTTCAGCCTCATTTCCTTTAATTGATTCTAATTCTTCTTTTGTTTCTTTGTCAAATATTGGATTATTTAACCATTCATTATATTTAATTTCATAATCCTTCATTAAACATAACCTCCCTCGTATTTTTATTTCTATTTGTTAGTATGGCAAGTATATCACATATTTTCTTAAATTACTATATATTTTTTATTTTTAATAAAGAGTAATTTACCAGATAATGTTTTTTGTAGAAAATTAGGTTTTAACCCTAGGTAATATGTATATTTAGAGAATTTTTGTAGTGACGCGTAAGCGACCAAACGAGCTTCTTTGAAGCGAGTGCGATTTGGAGCAAACGAGCAGAATTAAAAATTTATTTTTAATTCTGGTTATATGTTTGCGACACCAAGGAACAAAAAAATTTGATAAAAATATATATTACCTAGGGTTTGTATCATATTATTTTACGAAAAATATTGTCCAGTAACAAAGTAAGCATAATAAAAGGTAGAGAAAATATTTTCCCTACCTTAAAAATTAACTAACTATATATTTAATGATTTTAAGAATTCAATCATACTTTCCCTTAATTCTGGTCTTCTTAAAGTTTCATCTACAGATGCTTTTACAAATCCTAGTTTGTCGCCAGAGTCAAATCTTGTTGCTTTGTAATCGTAAGCATATACACCTTCTTCTGTACTAACCATGCTGTTATATGCATCTGTTACTTGTATTTCTCCACCTTTTCCAGGTTTTGTTTTCTCTAGGAAGTCAAATAAATCTGGCATTAAAACATGTCTATCTGATATAGCTAAGTTTGACTTAGTTTCCTCTACTTTTGGTTTTTCTTGCATTTTTTCAACTTTATATAATCTATCTGAAATTAATTCTCCAGATACATTACCATATTTTGGCACATCTTTCCAATCAACTTTTTCAACACCTATTATAGATGCTCCTAATTTTTCATGTTGTTCTATTATTTCTTTTAAGCATGGTTTTTCACCTTGCATTATTACATCACCATACATTATAGCAAATGGCTCATTTCCTACGAAATCTTTTGCCATATATATAGCATGTCCTAGGCCTTTTGCTCCTCCCTCTTCTTCTATAAAATGAATTTTAGCCTTTCCTGATAAGTTTGAAATTTGAGGAATAAAGCTTTCTTTACCTCTTTCTTTTAAGAAATCTTCTAATTCTTTATCTTCTGAAAAATAATCTTCTACTACTTCTTTTTTTCTTCCTACAACTAGTAGTATTTCTTCTATTCCAGATGCTACTGCTTCATCAACTAAATATTGAATAATTGGTTTATCTACTATTGTAAGCATACATTTTGGTACACTCTTGCATGCTGGTAAGAATCTTGTTGCAAACCCAGCAACTGGTATAACGGCTTTTTTTACACTCATTTTTTCCTCCTATTACTTTGACA
This sequence comes from uncultured Clostridia bacterium, assembly GCA_944391835.1. Classification (GTDB taxonomy): domain Bacteria; phylum Bacillota; class Clostridia; order TANB77; family CAG-508; genus CALXVA01. The sequence goes on from CALXVA010000019.1 coordinate 20,932, forward strand.
TAATTTTTCTTTATGTGCCCTATATTATTTGTATTATAGCATAAGATTATATAAAATTATACTAAAATGATATAGAATATGGTTATTCTATATCATTTTAACTTAAAAATCAAGTACATTATATTATTTTAATTTATCTTTTCTTCGTACCCTTCAAACACATCATTTATTGCCTTTTCTCCAGATGTATTTAAAATTTTTGTATGCTCTGAAAGAATATCAATTATGTTTGTGTTAAAATCTCCAACTTCAAAACAATTTATTATTTTTATATTTATTTCTTTATATTTTTTACTATTTTCCTGCAAAAATTTTTCTACATTTTTATTTGTTATATCCATATAACTTTTATTTCCATTTATAAATATTATATTAAGCTTATCTTCTATAACTTTCTCTTTCATTTTATTTTTTATTTCTGAATATTTTATTCCATTTGATTTTTTCCAATTTATCTTTAGTATTTTTTCTCTATTTTTTAAATTTAATTTATCTATTAATGTTTCTATATTTTCTTCAATATCTTTTTCTAAAACAGTTATAATATTGGCTTTTTCATTTATTTCTTTATTTATATATGGAAGTAACATTGTAACTAAGTGCCAATCACTTACATAAAAACTACAAATTTTTTCTATTGTTGGTTTTACTAACTCCATAATTAAAAGCCTCCTTCAATCTTTCGATATGGTAAATTTTACCATTCGTATTTCCGTAAGTCAAGCTAAATCGTACCCTTTATTTCGACAACGGTTTTTTATATTATTTTACTTATTTTTTTATTTGTTTTCTTCATTTATTATTTATTTGTTTTTTCTTTTATTTTTCTATATTTATTGTTGTTTTTTATAAATTTATAACTTTTACTAAAATTTTTGGAAAAACAGTATAATTTTTTAAAAATAGCTAATAATTTTAGTACAAGCAAAATTTTTCTATTGGAGGTTAATATGAGGAATATTTTTAAATTTATTAATTTGGGTTTTATAAAGCGATTTTTTATTGTATTAGTTTTATTTTCATTTTTTGTGTTTATATCTGCTTTTTCTTATGTAAATGCTGTTTTCCAAGACATTTCCGAAAGTGTTTTTAGATTGCACGTAATAGCAAATAGTGATAGTAAAGAAGACCAAGATTTAAAGTATAAAGTTCGTGATAGTATTTTAGAATATATAAATGAGTTAGCAGTAAATTGTTCTTCTAAAGATGAAGTTATTTTACTTGCAAATGAAAAGCAAGATGAACTTTATGATATTGCCAAAAAAGTTTTAGAAGAAAATGGTTATAATTATGATGTAAATATTAGCATTGGTAATTTTGAATTCCCTACCAAAACTTATGGAGATATTTCTTTTCCTGCTGGAAATTATGATGCACTAAAAGTAGAAATTGGAGAAGCTGTTGGGCAAAACTGGTGGTGTGTAATGTTTCCTCCATTATGTTTTGTAGATGTAACCTCTGGTATTGTTCCTGATGAGTCTAAAGAAACTATTAAGGAAAATCTAAATGAAGAAGAATATAACTTGATTAGTGATACTGAAAGTCCTGATATTAAATTTAAATTTAGTTTAATAGAGTTCTTTAAAGGTATAAACTTTGCAAAAGCTTCTGACTAGTCTAGTTTGTAATAAGTAT
>CALXVA010000020.1 GCA_944391835.1 uncultured Clostridia bacterium
TATGTCATATATGTTTTGTGACTGTTATAGTTTAACTTCATTGGACTTGAGTAGTTTTGAAACAAGTAAAGTAACTGATATGTTTGAAATGTTTGCACGGATGTAGTGGTATGAGACAAATTTTAGTTGGAGCAAACTGGGCTTCTTATGATGGAAAGAATACTACAGATATGTTCACAGGATGTGGAGTACAGGCAGTAACACCAAAAGTATAAAATAAAAACATAATAAAATTTAAAAGCTTTGAATTTGAAAATAAGTTCAAGGCTTTTTATGTATAATAGCATTGCTTAAAAAAATGAGGTTGTATAATAATAGAATACAAACTTATTATAGAATTAACTATTTAAAAAAATTCTTTAAAATACTTGCAAAAAAAAATTGTTATGATATGATAATAAAAGGAATAATAGAATAATATAAGCAAAGGAGAAGTATAAGTGGAAAACATTAAAGTAAATTTTGAAAATGCAAGAGTTTTTGAAAAAAATATAATGAAGTATGCGAGTCAAGTAAAAGAGATACACAATAAACTACATTCAATGGCAGAAGATGAAAAAGAATTTTGTGGATGGCTAAATTTACCAATGAATTATGATAAATATGAATTTGCAAGAATAAAAGTAGCAGCAGAAAAGATACGAAAAGATTCTGACGTATTACTTGTAATAGGAATAGGAGGCTCATATTTAGGTGCAAGAGCAGTTATAGAATCACTAACAAATACGTTTTATAATATGCAAGACAAAAATGTGAGAAAAACTCCGCAAATACTATATGTAGGTAATAACTTAAGTTCAAACTATATTGCAGATTTAATAGACTATATTGCAGATAAAGATGTATCTATAAATGTAATATCAAAATCAGGAACTACTACAGAGCCAGCAATTGCATTTAGAATTTTTAGAGAAATATTAGAAAATAAATATAGTTTAAAAGAAGCAAGAAAAAGAATATATGTTACAACAGACAAAGAGAGAGGAGCTTTAAAAGAACTTGCAAACAAAGAAAAATATACTACATTTGTAATACCTGACAATATTGGTGGTAGATATTCGGTTTTAACTGCAGTTGGTTTATTACCAATAGCTACAGCGGGAATTGATATTGATGAATTAATGGAAGGTGCAAGAATTGCACAAGATAAATATTCAGATGAAAATTTAAAATACAATGAATGCTATAAATATGCAGTTCTAAGAAACATACTTTATGAAAAAGAAAAGAATATAGAACTTTTAATTACATATGAACCAAAAATGCACTATTTTATTGAATGGTGGAAGCAATTATTTGGAGAAAGCGAAGGAAAAGAACAAAAGGGAATATATCCATCTGGCGCAGAGTTTACTACAGATTTACACTCTCTTGGACAATATATTCAAGAAGGAAGAAGAAATTTATTTGAAACAGTTATTAGCATAGAGAAAACAGAAAGGGATCTAAAATTAAAATTGGAAGAAGATAACTTAGATAATCTAAATTATTTAGCTGGAAAGACATTAAGCTTTGTTAATAAAAAAGCAATGGAAGGTACTATTCAGGCTCATGTGGATGGGGATGTTCCAAATATTCTAATTAATATCGAAAAATTAAATGCAAATAATATGGGGCAATTAATATATTTCTTTGAACTTGCATGTGCAATGTCAGGAGAAATATTAGGAGTAAATCCCTTTAATCAACCAGGAGTTGAAAAGTATAAGGCAAACATGTTTAAATTATTAGGAAAGCCAAGCAAATAAAAAATAAATTATAAAAAATCTACTTAATAATTTGTTATAAGGTTTTAACATAATATATTAGACAATGTAAGTAGTACATAAGAAGGAGATAAGATGAAAAATAAATTTATAAAAATAGTTTTATTTCTAATATTATTTATAGGAATAATTAGTTGTGGTAATGTACAAGCAGTAGATACACCTCAACTTAAAATTGTAGACTATTCTGACGAGTATAAGGAATATATGGCACTTAGTGACGAAGAAAAGGCGCAAAGGATTGAACCAAGTAAATATAATGTAATTACACCTAAAACAAATAGCGAATATATAAGCAGTTTAAACAATTTATTTAAGAGTGCGACATTAGTAAGAAGTTCTCTTAATGCAGAATATGATTTAAGAGATATTATTTCACAAAATTTAGTTGTAAAAAACCAAATGGACACAAATTCATGTTGGGCATTTGCTACAATAGGAGCTTTGGAAAGCAATATAGCTCTATTAGATTATAAGGCAGGAATAACGGGAAATGTATACGACTTTTCTGAAAGACATATGGACTATTCGGTAAGAAGCAATACATTTAATAATAGTGCCAATAATGAGTATGGATATAATATAGGATTTGATAGAGGTGGAACTTTCCTTATGGGACAATCATACTTAAGTAATGGTATGGGAGCAATAGATGAAGCTGAAATGCCTTTTGAAAATAATGAGGATAATATAGATATATCAGAAATACAAAATAAAAATACTACAACCACATTATACGATACTATATTGTTTGAAGATATAGATGACATAGGAAAAACAGAATTAATGTCAAAAATGAAACAAGTAATAAGCAATTATGGTGGAATATATGCTATATTTCATGGTGCTCAGTTATTATCAGATTCGTATAATAATGAAACAGGTGCAATATATTGTCCTGAAGAATCTAGTACATCAGAGTACCCAAGTAATCATGCTGGTGTTATAGTTGGTTGGGATGACAATTATAGTAAAGAAAACTTTGCCGAAGGAAACCAACCAGAGAATGATGGCGCTTGGATAGTTAAGAATTCTTGGGGAAGCTCTCAGACTTTTAACTTGACAGAAATAAAAGAAGAACTATATACAAATTACACAGAAGAGTGCAACCAAGCAGGATATAATTCAGCAGAAGAAATTGAAAACGATTTTATAATACAAATTGTTGAGAATACCTTTGGAACAGGTACTGCTTCAATAGAAGGAGATAACGTAGTTGTAACTATTGGAGATAATGGATTTATGTATATTTCTTATGATGATAAAAATATATATAGCGAATTATATGCGATAGAAAAAGCTACAGCTACTAAAGATTATGATAATATATATCAAAACAATTTATTACATCCTGGTCTTGCAATACAAATGGAATCAGGTGAAGATTTGTACATAGCAAATAAATTTACAAGAGATTCTAGTAAAAATAATGAAGTATTAACTATGGTTAGTATATTTACAATGCAAGAAATAACATGTAAGGTATATGTAAATCCAGAAAGTGACGATTTAACTAACATACAAGAAGTAGAGCTAGAGGAAGGAGATACAAGCAATACAATAACTTTGGAGCCAGGTTACCATACAATAATGCTTGCTGAACCTGTAAGACTAACTGGAGATTCATTTGCAGTGGCAATGAGTTTGCAATCTGGCACTGATACGCAAAGTTTTATGGTAGAAAGTAAATCAGTGGATGGAAATGCAATAGTAAATTCAAATGAAAGCTTTTTTACATCTGATTCAGCTATGAGTGCAGGAGTATGGGTGGATTTAGGAACTTATGAAGATGAGAATGCACAGGGAAATGTTTCTATAAAAGCTTTTACAGAAGAAAATGCACAAACTACACCAGCAGAATTAACTGGAATAGAAATAACAAATCCACCAAGTAATACAACATATGCAGAAGGAGACGATTTTAATACTTCTGGAATGACTGTAACAGCCACATATAGTGACCTAACAACAAAACAAGTAACAGACTATGATGTACTTGATGGAGATAATTTATATTATGGTCAGAAAACAGTAACCATTTCATATACAGAAAATGGAATAACTATGCAAGTAGAACAAGCAATAACTGTAAATCAAATAGAACCAGATAGAGAAATAGTAAGTATGGAAATAGAAGCTCTACCTACTAAAACTATATATACTCAAAATGAGGAACTAGACCTAACAGGCGGAATAGTAAAAGTAACATATTCGGATGGCACAACTATTGAGATGAATTTAAATTCAAAGTCTTTTACATTAACTGGCTATAATAATCAAACTCTAGGCACACAAACAATAACAGTTGAATATGAAGGCTATACAACAACCTTTGAAGTAGAAGTGGTAGAAACAACAACTGAACCGGTACTATCGGATTTTAGCAATGCTAAAGTAAATATAACAGATGCTAAAGTGTACTTATTTCAAGAAATAATTGAAGATGATTATATAGATATGAACATACAAATATCTAACATAACTGGCAGAGACGAAAATACAGATTATACATATTATTACTATCTATCTGAAAGTAGTTCTGAGAGGAATATTGATAATTGGATAAACATACAAAATGTAAGTGTAACAGAAAATCAAAATGGAACTTACACAATGACAGTTAGAGTAAATACAAGAGGTATAATAAATTTTGATAACTTAAGTGATGCAGATAATATTTATTTATATGTAAGAGAAGTTGCAACAGCAAGTGGAGAAAGTATAGAGCAAACCTATACTAGTAGTTCAATTGAGATAGACGGAGAAAATGTAACATATTATTTAGATAATGAATATCAAGGAAATGTAGATGATATTATAGACAATAATAATCCAATAATTACACCGGATAATAATAATTCAGGAGATACAATACTTCCAGACACAACAATATCTCCAGATCCAATTCCAAATGCTGGAATTATATATATTGGTATAGTTGCAATTGTACTAATTGCTATTTTAGGTTTATATTTCTTTATAAAAAATAGAAATATAGAAAAATAAGATATTAAGATAATTTAAATTTATTTTACAATATAGAAAAAAATAAAATATAATATAAAGCTAGTAGTCAAACTGGAAATAAAAAACTAAATATTTGTTGCTTACTAAGCTTTATATTCTCAATGGTAGGAATTGTAATATTTGGTTTATTATGTGGTATAGCAGCAACAGTATTAGGTATAGTAGGTTTAACTACATTTAAACCAGAAGAGCAAACAGCGAAATGGCAAGGCATAACAGGCTTAGCAGTAGGTGTAGTAGAAGTAGTATTCATGGGCTTATATATGTTTGTGTAGTGCTTTTATAAAATAATATGATATTACCTAGGTTTAGAACCTAAATTTCTACCAAACCATTATCGAGCAACTTTACAAACGAAAATTTTAAAAGATTCTATTGACGTAGAGCAAAAAAGGTTATATAATAAAATTGCGTTTAAAAATTAGAATAAAAAATAAAGAACATAAATGAGACAAAGTAAAATAAAGGTTATTTACAGAGAGGGATAGTCAGAGGCTGAAAGCTATTCTAAAAAAACGTATTTGAAAAACTACCTCATTGTTTCCAGCAAAACTAATTATTGTAGCAAAAATATTATGTACCTAGGTATATAATAAAAATGATAGCTAAAAAATGATTAGAAGAAAACTAGACGTGTAGCTTGCGTTAAAAGTAAATTTAAGTAAAACAAAGGGTGGAACCGTGTTTATATAGCACCCCTCTGTAGGCAGAATTATCTGTTTGCAGAGGGGTGTATTTTTTTAGTAAGTCGCACGCGTGGACAAAAGGGACACTATCTTTTGTTCACAGTTTTACTTAAAATAGACAAGACTATCTAAAATTTATTTAAGTGTGGACAAATTGGAGTGTCCCTTTTATCCACGATTATTGGAGGAATGGATATGAAAGTTATTTTAAAAGATGGATCTCAAATGGAGGTCGAAAAAGGAATTTCAGTTTTAGATTTAGCTAAAAAAATAAGTGAAGGATTAGCAAGAATGGCAACTTGTGCAAAAGTAAATGGAGAGGTTAAAGACTTAAGGTATAATATTGAAGAGGAAAATGCAGAAGTAGAAATCTGTACTTTTGATAATAGTGAAGAAGGTAAAAAAGCATATTGGCATACAACATCTCACATTATGGCACAAGCTATAAAAAGAATCTATGGAAAAGATATTAAGCTAGCAATAGGTCCAGCTATAGATGATGGATTTTATTATGATTTTGACGTAAAGGAAAACATTTCTTCAGAAGACTTTGAAAAAATAGAAGCAGAAATGAAAAAAATCATAAAAGAAGACTTACCAATCGAAAGATATACCCTTTCAAGAGAAGAAGCTATTAAATTTGAAAAAGAGCAAGGAGAAGATTATAAAGTAGAGTTAATAGAAGAACTTCCAGAGGGAGAAGAAATATCTTTCTATAAGCAAGGTGAATTTACAGATTTGTGTGCAGGGCCACATTTAATGAGCACAGGTAAAGTTAAATCTGTAAAAATTCTAACATCATCAGGAGCATACTGGAGAGGAAATGAGCATAATAAAATGCTTCAAAGATTTTATGGAGTATCTTTCCCAAAGGCTAGCCAGCTTGAAGAACACATGCAAAAACTAGAAGATGCAAAACAAAGAGACCATAGAAAAATAGGTAAACAACTAGATTTATTTATGACACATGAACTTGTTGGTTCTGGTCTACCAATGTATTTACCAAATGGTGCAACAATAAGAAGATTGCTAGAGCAATATATATTAAATAAAGAAATAAAATTAGGATATAAACACGTATATACTCCATCGCTAGCGAATGTTGCACTATACAAAACAAGTGGACATTGGGACCACTACAAAGAAGATATGTTCCCTGTAATGAAAATGGACAATGAAGAAATGGTATTAAGACCAATGAACTGCCCACACCACATGTTAATATACAAAAACGCAATGCACTCATATAGAGACCTACCAATAAAAATAGGAGAACTTGCACACGACTTTAGATATGAAGCAAGTGGAAGTGTTTGTGGACTAGAAAGAGTAAGAGAAATGTGCCAAAATGATGCACATATATTTGTAACACCAGAGCAAATAAAACCAGTATTTGGAGAAGTTGTAAACTTAATACTTTCAGTATATAAAGACTTTGGATTTAAAGACTACACATTTAGATTATCATTAAGAGATAAAGAAAACAAAGAAAAATACTTTGATGATGATGAAATGTGGGAAAATGCAGAAAGTCAATTAAGACAAATCCTAACAGAACTTAACATAAACTTCTACGAAGCAAAGGGAGAGGCAGCATTCTACGGACCAAAACTAGATGTTCAAATAAAAACAGCAATAGGACACGACATAACAATATCAACATGCCAATTAGACTTCTTGCTACCACAAAGATTTGAGCTAGAATACATTGGAGAAGATGGAAAAGCACATAGACCAATAGTAATACACAGAGCAATACTTGGAACATTTGATAGGTTTATAGCATTCTTAATAGAAGAAACAAAAGGAGCATTTCCAACATGGTTATCACCTGTACAAGTAAAACTATTACCAATAGCAGACGCTCATGTAGAATATGCAAAAGAAGTACAAACAAAACTAGAAGAAGCAGGATTAAGAGTAGAACTTGATGACAGAAATGAAAAAATAGGATATAAAATAAGAGAAGCGCAATTACAAAAAGTACCATACATGCTAGTCCTTGGAGACAAAGAAAAAGAAGCAGGTACAGTAGGAGTACGTTCAAGAACAGACGGAGACATTGGCGCAATGAAATTAGACGAATTTGTGGCTAAAGTTGTAGAAGAAGTAAAAACATTTGCACATTAATGGCACCTTGGTGCCTGTCACAAAAGTGCCATTTGGCACTTTTGGGGACAGGTATGAAGTACTGAATGAATTGATGCAATATTTCATTATGAATGGTAGCCTTTTAACCGAAGCAGAACCAATCTTGAAAGGAGAATGCGAAGGAAGCATAAAAGAAGAACTGATTATTCCGAGCGAGAGCTTGATAATTCCTGGTTTCGAGGACAATGTGAAGGATTACATTCGCAATCCGAAGTCCAATGGATATCAAAGCCTCCACTGCGTAGTACGGAAAACGGATGGTACACTGTTCGAAATTCAAGTACGAACGACGGCGATGGACTACAGAGCAGAATTTGGCTCTGCAAGCCACTTGCCGTATAAGATTAACAAATATGGAGCAGGTATTAAGTTAGACCTCTCCAAAATAAAAATCAATGGATTTCAAGCGTCGGAAGACGGAAAAATCTGCGATTTAGTGGGTTTGGTTAACTCAGTTGACCCGTTTGGACTCCTCTAATTTATAGCAAAGTTTAGGCCACTTAGGGAAATTTCTCTAGGTGGTCTTTTTACATGCAAAAAAAACTATAAAAAAATTGTTATTATCCTAGAATAATGACATAATTTGTGATATAATATTTAACGTTAAAAAGAATGGAGGGTAAATATGGCTAAAGTCGCAAAAGAAACTGAAAAAACATTTGAAGAAAATTTAAAATATATTGGTCTAAATCTAGATAAATTACCAGCCTTTCTAAAAAAATATGAAGGACTTAATTTTAGACCTTCTAATTCTTATGATGATGCAGTATACAAAGTATATAAATATGTAAATATAAAAGAGATAGAGATACTTATAACTCCAGAAAATAGGTTAACAGATATAAAACAAAGGTATAAATTAGCTAGTCCAATTTGTGAATATTTAGATTCAGAAAATGAAGAAAATATAGAAAAATTTGCTAGATTTATAAAAATGGTAACAACAATGAATATATCAAGAATAGAAGAAATAGCCAAAGAACAAGAAGAGCTAAATGCAAAAATACTATTTGAAGTAAAATATCCAAATAATTTTATATGGCAAATTTATTATTCTGACTATGCAAAAAAATATTTTATGTTAGTTCCAACGGAAGAGCAAGATAACAACGCTCTATTTTATTTGTTAAAAGAGCAAATTGCAAATATAAGAGCTAGAAAACCAAGATATATATTTACCCCAATAAGTCATATGGAGTATACAGGAGGCTTTTTAAGTAAATCAGAAATAGATGATATGGAGAATTACTTATGGTATTTTACAAAAGATTGGCCAAATATATATGAAATATTTGATAAGGATAATAACTTATTCATAAAAATTGTGGGACAAACAAATATATACGAAAAAATGCGAACAACATATTCTATAACGTTGTATACAAAAGAAGAAGCATTAGAATTATATAAACTTTTAAAAGCAATGTTTATATTAGCAACAGGTGCAAGAGAAGAATATCATTTTACAACAAAAATAAGTAAGGACGGAAAAATTGAGTTTTGGAGTAACAATACTAAAATAGAATATAGTAAGCTAGCAGAATTTATTAAAGTAGAATACGTAGATAAAATTGACAAACTTAAATATGAAGAAAAAGAGAAAAAAGAGTTAAAAAGAAAGTTAGACAAGTTTAAGACAATAATAGAAGATTTGACTCAAGAATATTTACTAAGACAAAAACAGATAGCAACTTTTTTAGAGTGTAAAAAAACTTTTTTTGGTAGAGTAAGATATTTCTTTAAGAAAAAGAAAGATGAAAAAGTTATTAAAAAGCCGGAAAAACGTGTTGTAAATGAAGAAAAGCAAGACGAAACATTAGAGGCTTTATATGAATTAAAAGAACAGTATACCATAGAAGATTTAATAAATATCTGTACTAAATTAGAAGAAGTAAAAAAAGAAAATACTAATTTAACTCTTGATCTAAAAGCGTTTGAAACTAAAGAAGAAATTTTATCTAAGAAAAATGACAATGCGGATTTATATATTAAAGAAATTGATAAGCATAAGAAAAGTATTTTTGAATTTTGGAAATTTACAAGTAAAGATGAAATGCAAACTTTGGCAGAGGCAGAAGAGGAAGAAAAAAACGAAAAAACGAAAATGAAAAGGTATTTTGACTACGATGAAGATATGGAAGACTTAGGCAAAAAAATGGATGAGCTTCAAAGAAGAAAATTGTCGAAAAATGAAACAGATGCAATGTTTGCAATAAGATATGTACCAAATTCATTTAAAGAATTAGAATCAAGTGATGAGGAAGAAGATGCAGAAGAAAACAAGAAGACTCGAGGTAGAAAGAAAAAAGCAATTACAGCAATAGAGGAAGATTTAAAGAAATTACAACAAGATTATCAAAATGACATAGAAATAATAAATGCTAAAGATTTTGATATTTTTGGAGGATTAGTTGAAGACAAAACAAAAATAAAGGCTATAAATAATCAAAAACATAGAGAAATTGAAAAAGATAAATACAAAGTACTTAATATCAATACGGATACAGATGTAGAGGCGTATAAGGAAAACATACATGGCTACTTGCAACTAATAAAAGAAGCATTAAATAAAATACAAGCTCCTTATGATATGTCTGTATACTGCGTAAATAATAAAAAAAGTATAGAAGGAATGCATATATTTGATATAAATCCAAAAAGTGCAATAGAGCAAGAATTACGAAGTAAAAAAGAGAAAGTACAACTTTGCAAAATAAATATAAAAGAAAATACACCAGCAGTTTTTTATACAAACATAATGTTCTATGATAATTTTAATAAAACCTTGCCATTAGGAATGGATTTATCTACAGAAGTTTTACTTGATACAAATAAATTGAATTTGAAATTTGCAAAAGAAGAAAGCTTCTATGTAAATTATAAGGTAAATGAATTCGATTTTAATACAAAAGAAATAGTGGTATATGAGTATAATGTGGAAGAATAGGAAATAGTGAAAAGCTATTTCTTATTTTTTTGTAAAAACACTTGACAAAACGAACAAACGGTTGTATTATTTTAAACAAAAAATACAAACAACATTTCGTAAGGAGGAATAGCTATGATATCTACATTACATATAAAAAATATAGGAATTATAGAAGATTTGTCTATAGATTTTAATGAAGGATTTAATGTGCTTACAGGGGAAACTGGTGCTGGAAAAACACTTATAATTGGTGCTTTGGGTGTTATAGCAGGAGGAAGATTCTCGAAAGAAATGATAAGAAATGGAGAAAAATATTCATTTATAGAAGCAAGTATATTTTGCCCAGAAAATCCTAATTCCATAGATGGAAATATCATAGTATCAAGAGAAGTATATACAAATGGTAGAAATTCGTGCAAAGTAAATGGACGTTTAGTAACCGTAAATGAACTAAAGGAACTTATGTCAAATGTTATAGATATACACGGTCAACAAGATAACCAAAACTTGCTAAATTCAAATAAACATATTTCATATTTAGATGATTTTATAGGAAACGAAATATTAGAATTAAAAACTGAATATTCAAAATTATATAAAAGATATAACGAGATAAATGCAGAATTAAGCAAAAATTATGGAGATGACAAGGAAAAGGAAAGAAAGCTAGATTTACTTAATTACCAGCTAGAGGAAATAAAAAATGCAAAATTAAAAGTAGGAGAAGACATTAAATTAACTGAAGAACATAATCTAATGAAAAATTCTGAAAAGCTACAAGAAAATTTAGAAGAAATAGATGAAAATTTAAATAATCAAGCTATAGAAAGTGTATCCAATTCGATAAGATGTTTAGAAAAAATTTCAAACTGTGGGGAAATATATGAAGAAAAACTATCAGAATTAAAAAATATATATTATGAAATACAAGAACTTGCAAGAGATATATCTAGTATGAAAGAAGATATATTTTTTGACGAAGAGCAAAGAGATAATGTAGAAAAAAGATTAGACGAAATATTTTCACTAAAACGAAAATATGGAAATAGCATAGAGGAAATATTAGAGTATAAAGAAAAATTAGAGCAAGAAATTAACGAGATAGAAAATTTAGATGAAATAAATGCTAAGTTAAAACAAGAAAAAGAAGATGTAAAAAAACAAATGATAGAATTATGTTCAAAAATGAATTTACTTAGGAACGAGTATGCTAAAATTATTTCAAACAAAATCAATGCAGAACTAAAAGACCTAGAAATGAGTAATGCAACATTAAGAGTTGCAGTAGAAAAAATAAAAGATTTTAATGCAAACGGATTAGACAAAGTAGAATTTATGATATGTACAAATAAAGGTGAGGAAGAAAAAGAATTATGCAAAATTGCATCAGGTGGAGAAATGTCTAGAGTAATGCTTGCAATAAAAACAGTTCTTGCAGAAGTAGATAAAGTATCTACATTAGTTTTTGATGAAATTGATACTGGTATTAGTGGAAAAGCTGCCAAGGCAGTAGGAGAAAAATTAAAAACAATATCAAACAATCATCAAGTAATGGTAGTTACACACTCGGCATCTATAGCAGCAAAAGGAAAATATAACTATTATATTAGCAAAAAAACAACAAACGAAAAAACATATACAGAAATAAAAAAATTAAACGAGGAAGAAGTTGTAGAAGAAATTGCAAGAATTTCTTCAGGAGATATTACAGAAATTTCAATTGCACATGCAAAGGAATTAAGAAAAGTATCTTAAATCAAAATGGACATACCTCCATTTTTTCTAAATCTTTCCAATAATTGGTTTACAAAAAAAACAAAATAGTATATAATATTTTACGTGTACACAGGCTAAATGCGTACTCAATAATTAGAAAAGAAAAAATCGCAAAAAGCTAGAGCTAAAGACTAGCTCGAATGGAGGAAGATATTATGAGCGAAAACAACAATGTAGAACAAGAATTAGATTTAAACCAACTAATGAAAGTAAGAAGAGAAAAATTAGATAAATTAAAACAAGAAGGCAAAGAACCATATAAAATAACAAAATTTAATAGAACACATACAAGCAAACAAATAAAAGACAACTATGAAGAATTGGAAGGAAAAGATGTAACTGTAGCAGGGAGAATTATGGCTAAAAGAATTATGGGGAAAGCATCTTTCTGCCACATTCAAGATAGTGAAGGAAAAATCCAAAGTTATGTTAGTATAAACGAACTTGGAGAAGAAAGTTATAAGGCATTTAAGGAAGACGATATAGGAGATATTATAGGTATAACCGGATTTGTATTTAAAACAAAAACAGGAGAAATATCAATCCATGCTAAGGAAGTAACTCTACTTTCAAAATCTTTAAGACCACTTCCAGAAAAGTTTCATGGCTTAAAAGATACAGATTTAAGATACAGACAAAGATATGTGGATTTAATAATGAATCCAGAAGTTAAAGACACTTTTATCCTAAGAAGCAAAATAATTAGTAATATCAGAAAAATATTAGAAGAAAAAGAATATTTAGAGGTTGAAACACCAATATTAAATACCATATCTGGAGGTGCAACTGCAAGACCATTTATTACGCACCATAATACGTTAGATATAGATATGTATTTAAGAATAGCACTAGAACTTAACTTAAAAAGATTAATTGTTGGTGGGTATGATAGAGTATTTGAAATTGGAAGAGTATTTAGAAATGAAGGAATGGATATAAGACATAATCCTGAATTTACAATGCTTGAACTATATGCTGCATATCAAGATTATAATGATATGATGAATATTACAGAAGAGATTTTTTCTAGAACTGCTAAAGAGGTATTAGGAACAACAAAAATTACATATCAAGGACAAGATATTGATTTGGCACCAGGTTGGAAGAGAATAACAATGATAGATTCTATAAAAGAAGTTACAGGAATAGATTTTAATGAAATAAATACAGACGAAGAAGCAGTAGCTTTGGCAAAAGAAAAAAATATAACAATACCTGATGCAACAAAAGAAACAAGAGGAGATGTTATAAGCATGTTTTTTGACGAATATGTAGAAAAAACTCTTATACAACCTACATTTATATATGATTATCCAGTTGAAATATCTCCACTTGCTAAAAAGAGTAAAAAAGACCCAAGACTTACTGAAAGATTTGAAATATTTATTTGTGGAAGAGAATATGGAAATGCATTCTCTGAGCTTAATGACCCAATAGATCAATATGAAAGATTCAAAAAACAAGTTGAAGCAAGAATTGCAGGAGATGAAGAGGCAGGAATGATGGATGAAGATTATATCCAAGCATTAGAAATAGGATTACCACCAACAGGAGGATTAGGAATAGGAATAGATAGATTTATAATGCTTCTTACAGATGCTACTTCAATAAGAGATGTGCTATTCTTCCCAACAATGAAACCTTTAAATTAAAATAGTATAGGAGATAAATTATGAAAATATCTATTAATGCAATGCAGAGATTGTCTAAAATAAAAAATTCTGCTTATGATGCAATTAAAATAGAGTATTTATATCATTCAAATAAATTAGAAGGCAGTACATTTAGTAAGGAAAACTTAATTGATTTATTAGAACAAAAGCAAGTAAAACGGTGAGCATTTTTTAGATGATGTAATAGAAACTAAGAATTCATTGGAATTATTTGATAATGTTGTAGACACTTTAAAAGAACCTTTTGATAAATATCTTTTATGGAATTGGCATCGAATATTAAAAAAAGGAACTGTGGATGATGAAATAGACAATATAGGGAAATGGAAGAAGTATGAAAATAAATTATCAAAAACAGAATTAAAACTATGCGAGCCACATCTAGTAGAGAATAGTATGTTTAACTTGCTAGAAGATTGGAAGGAAAGTAGAAAAGATATTTTTGCGATAGCTGATTTTCATCAGAAGTTTGAACACATTCATCCATTTCAAGATGGAAACGGAAGAATTGGTAGGTTTATTATATTAAGACAATGTATAGAAAATTCTGTTGACCTTATTGCTATAGATGATGAATACAACAAAGAATATAGAGAAGCATTGTATAAAGCACAAACAACAGACAATATAGATTTACTAGTTGAAGTCTTTAAAAAATGTCAGAAAAGACTTGATGATAAATTAGCAGATTGGATACAAACAATAAAACAAGTGGAAGAAGAAGTTGAATAAATTAATTCATAGTTGTATACGGAAAAATTCTGACATAATAAGGAGTTTATCGACTTTTACTATACAATTATAGGATTAAAACATGTACAATAAAAAGGGAAAGTTTGCTTAAATTTATTAGAAAAGGATTTTAATTTATGTATATAGATAGAAGATTTATATTTTTAATTATAGCGTTAATGCTATTTAGCTCTTTTATTAACTTATTCTCAAGAGATGGAGCACTACTAGCCTTTGTTATTACTATTCCAGGAATATTGATAGCAATTACATTTCACGAGTTTGCTCATGCTTTTGCGGCAGACAAATTGGGAGATGATACTCCAAGAAACCAAGGAAGACTTAATTTAAACCCATTTAAGCATCTAGATTTATTTGGTACCATAATGCTTGTGTTTGCTGGGTTTGGCTGGGGAAGACCTGTAGAAATAAATCCGCGAAACTTCAATAGGAATATGTCTTTATCAAAAGCGGAAGCAATTGTTGCAGCAGCAGGACCGTTAATGAACTTCTTAATAGCAATAATATTTGAAATTATATTATGCTTGATTATAAAATTTGCACCAGGAATTAATGTAATTGGAGGAATTATTTATTCATCAAATCAAGCAATAGGACTTACAATGAATGTAATAGAAAGTATAATAACAATAAATATAGGACTTGGAGTATTTAATCTAATTCCATTACCACCACTAGATGGTTCAAAAATATTATGTGGATTTTTACCATATAATGCAAGAAATTGGATGGAGTCACATAGCCAAATATTTGAAATAGTATTTGTAGCTTTATGGATTGTAGGAATATTAAGCTTAATAGTTTCACCAATAATTTCAATAATAAATAATGGATTGACAAATTTATTTTTACAAATATTTGGAATAATATAAAAATAGTAAGTTTATAAGTTAGTAAAAAATTATTAAATTTTTGATAATTTTTTGGCAAATAATGATAGAATAAATTAGGAGAAATAATGAAAGATATAATTACATTAGGAATTGAATCAAGTTGTGATGAAACCTCTGTAGCAGTAGTAAAAAATGGTAGAGAGGTTTTATCAAATGTAATAAATTCACAAATAAAAATACACGAAAAATTTGGTGGTGTTGTACCAGAAATAGCTTCTAGAAATCATATAGAGGCTATTTCTGGTGTAACAGAGCAAGCCTTAAAACAAGCAAAAATTACATTTAATGACATAGACAATATTGCTTGTACGTATGGACCAGGATTAGTTGGGGCTCTTTTAGTAGGTGTATCTTATGCTAAAGGTCTAAGTTATGCATTAAATAAGCCACTAACAGGAACTAATCATATAGAGGGGCACATTGCTGCAAATTATATAACTCATAAAGAATTAAAGCCACCATTTTTATGTCTAATAGTATCTGGTGGTCATACGCATCTAGTACATATACAAGATTATGATAAATTTAATATAATAGGAAAGACAAGAGATGACGCAATAGGAGAGGCATTTGATAAAGTTGCAAGAGTTATAGGGCTTGGATATCCAGGAGGTCCAAAAGTGGACAACTTAGCAAAAGAAGGGGAGCCAAACATAGAATTACCTAAAACACATATAGATGGCTTAGATTTTAGTTTTAGTGGAGTAAAAACGGCAATAATAAATTTGCATCATAAAAATCCAAATATAAATAAAGCAGATTTATGTGCAAGCTTTGAAAAATATGTAACAGATATACTAGTGCAAAACAGTTTAAAAGCAGCAAATGAACTTGGAATAAAGACTATAGCATTAGCAGGTGGCGTATCAGCAAACTCATATATTAGAAAAGAATTTCTAAAATTAGAAAATGATGGATACAAAATATATTATCCTGAACCAATACTTTGTACTGATAATGCTGCTATGATTGCGTCTGCAGGATATTATAGATATATGACTGGAGTAGTATCTAATTTAGAACTAAATGCCGTACCAAACTTAAAAATACAAGACTAAGAAAAAACATAAAAACAGAAGAACTTAGGTAGATAAAAATTATAAATTGTGATATTATAAATAGGAGTTAATATGTCAATATATGTAATAGCTGACCTACACTTATCATTTTTACATAATAAACCAATGGACATATTTGGTGATAATTGGGAAAATCATGCTGAAAAAATAAAGTATAATTGGATATCAAAAGTAAAAGATGAAGACTATGTAATACTTCCTGGAGATTTTTCATGGGAAATGCATCTAGAAGATACTAAACTAGATTTTGAATATTTAAATAATTTGCCAGGTAAAAAAATCTTGCTAAGAGGAAATCATGATTATTGGTGGACAACGATATCAAAAATGAACAGTTTTATACAAAAAAATAGCTTTAAAAACATAGGTTTTCTATATAACAATAGTTATTTAATAGAGGATAAAATAATTGTAGGAACAAGAGGTTGGAACATATTAGACACTGAAAGTGACAACAAAATGATAAAGAGGGAAAATGCAAGACTGGAATTATCAATCCAAGATGGAATAAAAAAATATGGAAATAATAGAGAAATAATAGCATTTTTGCATTATCCACCAATAAATAAAAACACTATAGAATATGGTAAAAATACAGAATTTATTAAAACATTAGAAAAATACAATATTCATAAATGCTATTATGGACATCTACATGGATTAGCTCATAAAGATGCAATTGAAGGTGACTTTCAAGAAATTGAATTTAAATTAGTAAGTGCCGATTATTTAAATTTTAATTTAATAAAGATATAAGGGAGAAAATATGTATAGAAATGTAGAAATAAATATCCCAATGTTTATAGGAATTATATTATTAGTTGCAGTAATAACAGCAGTTTTGGTGTATGGCGTAAATGTAGCTAAGAATTCAATGGAAGAAAACAATAACAAGTATACCTCGACTGCGAATGGAATGGAAGATTGGTTTAATATACCCGAAGATGTAGATGATAGTGAAACAAATAGTATTTTATTTAATACTGTTAATACAAATATTGCAAATAATGTAGTAAATGGCGAAAATTTGATGTGAAACTATTGCAAAATAAAATAAATGTGATATAATAAGTAAGCTTATTAGAAATATAACGTGAAAGGAATGAAAAAAATGAGCGTAAAAGTAGAAAATACAGAAAATAAAAACGAAGTAAAATTAACATTTAACATTGAAGCCGAAAAATTTGAAGAAGCAATGAAAAAGGTATATGTGAAAACTGCAAAATATTTTAATATACCTGGATTTAGAAAAGGAAAAGCACCAATGCAATTAGTAGAAAGACAATATGGTTCAGCTATATTTTATGAGGACGCTTTCAATGAATTAGTTCCAGATATATATGACGAAGCAATAAAAGAAAACAAAATAGAAGCAGTTAGCAGACCAAATATAGATATAGTTCAAATGGAAAAAGGAAAAGAATTTATTTTTACAGCAACAGTAGAAACAAAACCAGAAGTTGAACTTGGAAAATATAAAGGTATAGAAATTAAAAAAATAGAGTATAATACAACAGACAAAGATATAGAGCACGAACTAGGACATATGGCTGAAAGAAATTCTAGACTAGTAAGTATCGAGGATAGACCAGTAGAAAAAGGAGATATCACAACAATAGACTTTGTCGGCTCTATAGATGGCGTGGAATTTGAAGGTGGAAAAGCAGAAAATCATGAATTAGAGATTGGAAGCAATACATTCATACCAGGATTTGAAGACCAAATAATTGGAATGAAAATCGATGAAGAAAAAGACATTAAAGTTAAATTCCCAGAGGACTATTTCTCTAAAGATTTAGCTGGAAAAGATGCTATATTTAAAGTAACTTTACATGAAATAAAGAAAAAAGAATTACCTAAAATAGATGATGAATTTGCTAAAGATGTTAGTGAATTTGACACTTTAGATGAATTAAAGAATAGTATAAAAGAGAAATTAGATACAGAAAATACAGAAAAAGCTAAATACGAGA
Source organism: uncultured Clostridia bacterium (assembly GCA_944391835.1). Lineage (GTDB taxonomy): Bacteria > Bacillota > Clostridia > TANB77 > CAG-508 > CALXVA01. The sequence continues at coordinate 18,707 of CALXVA010000020.1, forward strand.
CAGAAGAAGAAGCTATAAAAGTTGTATGTGACAATACAAAATTAGACATTCCAAATGGTATGATAGAATTAGAAATTGACAATATGGTAAAAGATATGGAAAATAGATTATCATATCAAGGATTAAACCTAAATCAATATCTTCAAATAATGGGTAAAACAGAGACAGAAATAAGAGATAGTTTCAAAGAACAAGCTGAAAAGAATATAAAATCTAGATTAGTTTTAGAAGCTATTGTTAAAGCTGAAAAAATTGAAGTTACTCCAGAAGAAGTTAGTGACAAAATAAAAGAAATGGCAAAACAATATGGTAGAAAAGAAGATGAACTTCTAGAAAACGAACAATTAAAAGAATATATCGAAGGAAATTTAAAAACAGAAAAAGCAATAGACTTTATAGTAAAAAATGCAAAAAAGAAATAATTAATATAGATGGTTAGGGGGAAATTATATTTATTATATATGCTGAATATAAAATAAAGAAATTTATCCACTAACCTTTTTTACACTATAGAAATATTCAAGACGAAAGAAAGTATTATGAGTAATGCGTATTTACAAAGCAAAATGCACTTATAAAAAATATTTTTCTTATATAAATTGTATAATATTTGATTATAAAAATAATTAGGAGGAATTAAAAATGGAGAAAAACAGTTTAGTACCTTATGTTATAGAGCAAACAGCAAAAGGAGAAAGATCTTATGATATTTTCTCTAGATTATTAAAAGATAGAATTATATTCTTAGGAGAAGATGTTAATAGTACAACAGCAAGTTTAGTTATAGCACAATTATTATTTCTTGAATCAGAGGATCCTGATAGAGAAATTAGTTTATATATAAATAGCCCAGGAGGATCAATAACAGATGGAATGGGAATAGTTGATACAATGAACTATATAAAATGCCCAGTTTCTACAATTTGTGTTGGATTAGCAGCAAGTTTTGGAGCAGTACTTCTTGCAAATGGTGAAAAAGGAAAAAGATTTGCAACACCAAATGCAGAAATACTAATTCATCAACCATTAATTGGAGGAAACGGAATTGCAGGACAGACAACAGAAATAAAAATACAGGCAGAACATATGATTAAAACAAGAGCAAAGTTAAACAAATTATTAAGTGACAAAACTGGCCAAAGTATTGAGACTATAGAAAAAGATACGGAAAGAGACCACTGGATGACAGCCGAAGAAGCTTTGAAGTATGGACTTATAGATGGTATTATGGACAAAAGAAAGTAATTTTGAAGATAATTGCTTTTGACGTTGTTACTACAAATTAAAAATTTAATCAACGTGCAAAAAGCACGCCTCATAAATTTTTAATTTGTGTGCCTAGTCAAAAGACAATTCTTTTCAAAATTACAAGAATAGAAGAGGCAATATACCGTGTTTGCTTCGTTTTAGGATTACTCTTTTCAAAACTTTATGGAAGTAAAAAATACAAGAGATTAAAAAATAAATTAGAAAGGAATTAAAAATGTCAAATAATAAGCAAAAAAATGTAAGATGTTCTTTTTGTGGAAAATCACAAGAAGAGGTAGATAGAATAATTGCCGGACCAGGAGTGTTTATTTGTAGTGATTGTATAAAAGTATGTTCAAGCATTGTAGAAGATGACTTATATGATGACGATGAAATAAGATATACTACTACAGAAAAAGAGGAATTACCTAGCCCAGCAGAGATAAAATCAATATTGGATACGTATGTAATAGGGCAAGAGGAGGCTAAAAAAACTCTTGCAGTTGCAGTATATAATCACTACAAACGTATAAACAGTAAAGAAGAAAATAGTAAAGACGATGTAGAGCTTCAGAAAAGCAATGTTTTATTACTTGGCCCAACAGGTTGCGGAAAAACATTGCTTGCTCAAACACTTGCAAAAATCTTAAAAGTTCCATTTGCAATAGCTGATGCTACAACACTTACAGAAGCAGGATATGTTGGAGAGGATGTTGAAAACATATTATTAAAATTAGTTCAGGCAGCAGATTATGATATTGAGAAAGCTGAAAAAGGAATTATCTATATAGATGAAATTGATAAAATTTCAAGAAAATCTGAAAATCCATCTATAACAAGAGATGTAAGTGGTGAAGGGGTACAACAAGCATTACTAAAAATAGTTGAAGGCACAATAGCTTCAGTACCACCACAAGGGGGAAGAAAACATCCACATCAGGAATTTATACAAGTAGATACTTCAAATATACTATTTATATGCGGTGGAGCATTTGAGGGGTTGGAAAAAATTGTTCAAGAAAGAATTGGAAAAAAATCTATTGGATTTGGTGCAACAATAGAAAGCAACAAAGATTTAGATAAATACAAAGTATTTGAACAATTATTACCACAAGATTTATTGAAATTTGGTTTGATTCCAGAATTTGTAGGACGTTTACCAATAGTTGCAACACTCGAAGAACTTGACAGGCAAGCATTAATAGATATAGTTACAAAACCTAAAAATGCATTAGTAAAACAATATAAAAAACTATTAAAAATGGATAACGTTGACCTAGAATTTGAACCTGAAGCATTAGAATTAATAGTAGATAAAGCTATAGAAAGAAAAACTGGTGCAAGAGGATTGCGTTCAATCATAGAAGAAATAATGCGAGATATTATGTTTGATATACCTTCAAATCCTAAAATAGAAAAATGTATTGTTACAAAGGAAACTGTATTAAATGGCGCACCACCAAAACTAGTTATAAATAATAACAGGGAAGTAGCAAGAAAGAATAATATGAATAAAAGAGTGACCACTAAGAAGAATGTTACAACAGCGTAAGAAGAAAGAAGAGGTAAATTATGGAGAAGTTTTTGAAAAAAGCAGGTTGGACTTCAATAATAACTTCATTGGTACTAGCAATTATTGGAATGGTTATGATATATAACCCACAGACTACTATGCAATTTATTTCAACAGTATTAGGAGTATTTTTTATAGTAATAGGAGTAATAAAGCTAATAAACTATTTTGTCGCAAAAGGAAATTCTAGTATATTTAGTAATGACATAGCGCTAGGAATAATTTCAATACTTATTGGTTTAGTAGTTATAGTATATAGTAGTACAATAGAAAATTTATTCAGAATTATGATAGGAATTTGGATAATATATAGTGGATTTACAAGGCTTACATTATCATTTAAATTAAAAAATGTAAATGAAAGAATATGGGCATTTGTACTAATACTATCTATACTAATGGTTATAGGGGGAATTTATGTAACATTTTATCCAGGCGCATTAATGATTACAGTTGGTATTATATTGCTAATTTATGCAGTAATGGATTTAATAGAAAGCTTTATATTCATGAGAAACATTAAGGATATGGAATAAATATATATAAAAACTACTACTTTAAGTTTGAAAAAAGTAGTAGTTTTTAAATTTGGTGAATTGTAAAAATAAATTCTAAAAGAAAAAGTAAGTTCCAAATGTAAGAGAAACGTCAAAACATAGGCGTTT
>CALXVA010000021.1 GCA_944391835.1 uncultured Clostridia bacterium
GGGAAATTTGACAAAAAAATTAAGCACTTTCAATGCTTATATCGATTTTGTATTTAATTAACTGTCAAATTCCCGGTTTAACAGTTTGTAAACTTGTCGGTCCCCACCTTAAGCACTCCAATAAAAAATTAAAATATACATCCTTTGCTTATTCTTAAAGCAGTAAATTGCTACAAGCAAGTGGAAAAAAATAAAAATATCAAAAATTTGTTTGACAATTTTTTGTTTGTATGATACTATATTGTAAAATCGAATTTGGAGGGATGAATAGATGGAGGATGAGATTAAGCATAAAAAGTATAATACAAAACCAAAGCCTAAAGCAAAAAGAAAAAAGACTCAAAAAACTAAAAAACCAAGAACGCAAGGGTTAACAACAAGGCAAAAACAAATTTTAAGATATATTACAAAAGAAATTGAAAAAAATGGCTATGCACCATCAGTTAGAGAAATAGGAAAGGCAGTAGGGTTAAGCTCAACTGCTACAGTACACTCATACTTAAAACAACTAGAAGCAATGAAATATATTAAAAAAGAAAATCAAAAGGGTAGAACCTTAAGAGTATTAAAAAAAGAAGAAGATTTTTACGATACAGCCAGAGTAGGTAAGCACAATGACCAAATGAAAGCTTTTTACAATAGAAAAGAAATGGTAGATGTTCCAATAGTAGGAAAAATTACTGCTGGTGCTCCGATACTTGCTGTAGAAAATATAACAGATACTGTACCTGTTCCAGTTGACTTTGCAGGAAATAGCCAATGCTTTATGTTGCTAGTAAGTGGTGAAAGTATGATTGAAGCAGGAATATTAGATGGAGATCTTATTTTAGTAAGAAGACAAAATGTAGCTGAAAACGGACAAATAGTAGTAGCTCTAATTGATGACGAAGCTACAGTAAAAACATTCTACAAAGAAAAAGACCATATAAGATTACAACCAGAAAATAGCACGATGGACCCAATAATAGTTCCAGATTGCCAAATACTAGGAAAAGTAATTGGTGTATTTAGAAAAATGTAAATAATTTTAGAAGAGGGGAATGAAGTAGAATGAGTTATGATGATTTTTGGTTTATTGACACTAGAGTACAAACAAGAAACTTAAGAAGATGGCTCATTTGGTTTATATTATTATTTGCATTTGTAACTGTTGGAACATATTTTGCAGTAAAAACAATGTATACTGATATTACTGAATATAGCATACGTTCAGGAAATCCAATTATTACAGTTAATGAGGCTAAAGCAACTAATGTAAATGGATATATAAAAGGAGAAGTAAAAAACGAAAGCGATAGCGAGATAAATGCTGGATATTTATGTTTCGTATTGTTTGATGAAAATTACGAACAAAAAGGAATTGAGTATATAGAAATAGGTAACTTAACAGCAGGTGAAACAAAATCATACGAGTTAAAATTTAAAAGAGATTTTATAAAACATTTTTATTTATTAACAGTGCCAGAAAAAGTGTTATGAAATAATTAGAAAATTAGCCAAAAAATGTATAAAATTACTACCTTTAAATATAATATAAATATTAAAGGTAGTTTTTTTATTTAAAATAAAAAAAATAATTGCTATTTTATAATAAATGTAATATAATTGTAACGCAAATGTAATAAAAATGAAATACATCCGAAATATTGGAAAGGAAAGATATAAGTATGTTTAAGTTGGGACAAGACATAGGCATAGATTTGGGAACTGCAACTGTAATTGCGTATGTAAAAGGAAAGGGTATAGTATTAAGAGAACCTTCTGTTGTTGCAGTAGATAACAATACAGGTGAGGTTTTAGCTGTGGGAAAAGAAGCTAGAAGAATGCTTGGTAGAACACCAGGAAATATTGTAGCAACAAGACCTTTAAGGGATGGAGTAATTTCAAATTATACAGTTACAGAAAAAATGTTAAAATATTTTATAAACAAAATATGCGGTAAATTTGTGTTCTCTCCACGAATAATGATATGCATCCCATCACAAGTAACTGAGGTAGAAAAAAAGGCTGTTATAGATGCAGCTTCACAAGCAGGAGCAAGAAAAGTATTCTTAATAGAAGAACCTATTGCAGCTGCTATAGGTGCTGGAATAGATATATCTAAGCCATGCGGAAATATGGTAGTAGATATTGGTGGAGGTACAACAGACATTGCAGTTATATCTTTAGGAGGTTCTGTAGTTAGTGAGTCTTTAAAAGTTGCAGGAGATAAATTTGATGAAGCAATTGTAAAATATATAAAAAGAAAGCACAATGTAATGATAGGAGAAAGAACGGCCGAAGATTTAAAAATAAATATTGGCTGTGTTTACCCAAAAATACAAGATACAGAGATGGAAATAAGAGGAAGAGATTTGATTACCGGCTTACCTAAAAACATAACTATTCATTCGAGCGAAATGTTAGAAGCACTTATAGAACCAGCAATGATGATAGTAGATAGTGTTCACTCTGTACTGGAGAAAACACCGCCAGAACTTGCAGCAGACATAAGTGATAGAGGAATATATATGACAGGTGGAGGATGCTTAATAGATGGATTAGATAAACTATTGCAAGTAAAAACAGGAATAAATGTTATGATTGCACAGGAAGCAATATCATGCGTAGCTTTAGGAACAGGAAAGGCATTAGATAATTTAGATACTTTGGATAGAGGAAAGAAGTAAAAGCGAGAGTATTCTCGCTTAATTTTATTGTATAACGAACGAAAGGTCAAAAAAACAATAAACACTTGCATATTTTCTTAATAAATTATATAATTAATATAGTTTTTTTGTATAAAGGTGAAGTAGATGAATAAAACAAAAAGAAAGATTTTTGAAACATCAATGCAACTATTTGCAGAAAAAGGTTATGATGCAACTAGTATAGAAGAAATAACTGCAACAGTAGGTGTGGCAAAGGGAACACTATATTATCATTTCTCTAGCAAAGAAGAAATTTTTAATTTTTTAGTTGACGAAGGAATGAAACTTTTAAAAAATAGTATTAGTATAAAAACTGCAAAAATAAATAATTCGTTGGACAAAATAAGAGCAATAGTTTTAATACAAATAAAAATACTATTCAAATATGAAAACTTTATAACAATTATATTAAGTCAAATTTGGGGAAATGATGAGAGAAGTAAATTATGCAAAAAATATGTGTTTGAATATATATATATGATAGAAGAGATAGTAAAAAAGGGGATACAAAAGAACGAAATTGTAGATAGAGATTCAGATATAATAGCTTCAGGAATATTTGGTTTTACTTGTTCAAGTTACATTTATAAAATGAGACATGATAAGGTAGATGTACAGAAAATTTTTGAAGAAGTAGACAATTCTTTTCTTAAGAAGTTACGTGCATAGCACATATAAAAATATAGGAGTGAATATTATATGAGAATATTAAAAGATTTTAAAGTTCCAAATTTTAAATTTCCAAAATTTCATTTGAAGGAACTTGATGAAATCGATGAAGTAAAAGTGGATTATGAAAAAGTAAAGAAAGCAGAAGAAAATCAAAAGAAAAAGAAAACTAAAAATTATGATGGAACTTCTTTTGAAACAGTAAAAGAAATATTTATTAATTCTTCAAAAGAATATGCTGATAGGACTTTCTTATTAGAAAAATTTAATCCAAAAGGTGACTGGACAACAATTACATATAATCAATTTAAAAATGAAGTAATAGGACTTGGAACAGCATTAACAAGAAAATTAAATTTAAAAGATACGAGAATTGTCATAATAGGAGAAAATACACATCATTGGTATGTATCATATATGACAATGCTTTGTGGTGCAGGAATTGCAGTTCCAGTTGATAAAGAGTTACCAGAAAACGAAATTGAAAATGTTATAAAAAGAGCTAGAGCATCAGCAGTAATCTTTTCTACAAAGAAAGCTGACGTTATAAAAAAAGTATCAGAAAACTTACCAGATGTGAAATATTTTATACAAATGAATTCTGACCAAGAAATTGAGGGGAGATTTGTAGGATTAGATTATTTAATAGAAGAAGGAAAAGCTTTGGTAAACGGCGGAGACAATAGCTTTATGAGTATAGAAATAAATCCGGATGAGTTTAAAGTTTTAATATTTACATCAGGAACTACATCTAATGCAAAAGGTGTTATGCTATGTAACAGAAATTTAGCACAAAACGTAAATGCAGCAACAGCATACGTAAAACTTACACCAGATGATAGACTAATGTCAATACTACCATTACACCATACTTATGAATCATCAATAGGATTTTTACTACCATTTGGAATTGGTGCATCTATTAGTGTGTGCCAAGGTTTAAAACATATAGTGTCAGACTTGCAAGAAACAAAACCAACAGCACTATTAACTGTGCCATTACTTGTTGAAAGCTTATATAGAAAAATAAATGCCAACATCAAAAAGAGCAAAAAAGACGGTTTAGTAAATTCAATGATTCATGTAACAAATGCACTAAAAGTAGTTGGCGTAGATATAAAAAGAAAAGTATTTAATGAAATTTACGAAAATTTAGGTGGAAGATTGAGAATAATAGTTTCAGCAGCAGCACCAATAGATGCTAAAATAGGAAAGTGGGTAGAAGATATTGGCATACTTTTCTTACAAGGATATGGATTAACAGAAACTGCACCGATTGCTGCATTAACACCAGATTTTGAAACAAAAGTTGGTTCTGCAGGTAAAGCAGTAGTAGGAGCAAAATTAAGAATAGACCATCCAAACGAAAATGGAGAAGGAGAAGTACTAATTTGCAGTAAGACTTTAATGCTTGGATATTATGAGGACGAAGAGGCTACAAAAGAAGCAATTTTTGAAGAAAATGGAGAAAGATGGTTCCACTCGGGAGACATTGGATATATGGATAATGACGGTTTCTTGTATATAACAGGTAGAAGTAAAAATGTTATAGTAACACAAAACGGAAAAAATATATATCCAGAAGAAATAGAATTAATGCTTTCAAAACATCCAGAAATAAAAGAATGTATGGTTTATGGTAAAGAAGTAGAAGGCGAAAAAGAATTAATTATTACTGCTAAAGTTATTCCAAATTATGAAGTAATAGAAGAAAAATATGGAAAAGATTTAAACGATGAAGAGGTATATAAAATAATTTGGGATAAAGTTAAAGAAGTAAATAAAGAATTAACTTCATACAAAGCTATTAAAAAATTAGAAATCAAACATGACGATTTTGTAAAAACAACTACAATGAAAATAAAAAGGTTTGAAGAAATTAAAAAGGATAAGTAAGAAATATGGTACAAACCTTAGGTAATATGTATATTTATCAAATTTTTTTGCTCCTTGGCGAAAGCAAACATATAACTAGAATTAAAAAATAAATTTTTTAATTCTGCTCGTTTGCTCCAAATCGCACTCGCTTCAAAGAAGCTCGTTTGGTCGCTTATGCATCACTGCAAAAATTCTCTAAATATACATATTACCTAGGTTTAAGACCTAAATTTTACAAAAAACATTAGACAGTAACAAAAAAGACAAATTATTACAAAAAAGTACTTGACTTAAAATAAAACTTGTAATACAATGTTAATGTAAAGTAAGAGACAATCCTATAAATAAAAATTACTTACGGAAATAAGCATTACATAGGACAAAGGAGGTTAGGTTTACAATGTCTAAATCTGGCATAGTAAACGTGAGAATGGTAATCACGGAAGAGAAAATTTTATCAAATATTGATAAAGTACAAAAATTAATAAATCCAAATAGTAAAAAGCAAATCATCCAATTAGAAGATGATGCCTATTTTAAAGATTTAATAGAATCAATAAAAACATATTTAATTGAATATCCTAAGAAAAAGAATTTCCCAATAAGTGTATATAAGGCAGCCTATGGGTTAGTTGAGTATGCAACAAATCAATTTGAAGAAAATACTAAAAAAATAGAAGATTTAATAAGACAAAGAGAGAAGAATATTGCATTAGCAGCTAGCTTAAAAGATGCTTTAGACGCTGTGGAAAATAAATCAGAAGATTGGAAAGAAACAATAAAACAAATTTCAAATGATTTTTCTGAAGATATAATAGAAACTCTAGGAGTTATTGGAAGAGCTAAAGGATCTACATCTCAAAATTACCAAGATGCAGTAAAACTAATAAATGCAAGAATTGGAAATCTAGAGACAAACCTACATATTGAAATAGATATGGAAAGGATAGAGGATAGATCAAAAGCTTTAAGCTATATAGGAATTGAAGTGGCAGATGCTTTAAAATTAATTCCAACACCAGAAGAACCAATGGAGACTATAGTGCAAGAAAATGTAGAAGAAGTTCAAGCACCTGTATTACCAGAAACAGTAGAAGAAAACAAGCAATATATAGAACAAACAAGAGTAGAAGTAAAACCTTCATTGTGGCAACGTTTCAAAAACAGTAAATTTGTAAAAGCAATAAAATATATAATGAAAGTTAAAGTCGTTATAGAAGTTCCTAATGCATTACCAGAAGGTAGAGGAGAAGACGAGTAAAGATATTAATAAAAACATAAATTATTCTATATAAAATTATGCTAAAAACTTAACTATATATAATGTAAAAGAAAAGATGGTTATATAAAATTTTCCATCTTTTTTATTTACATTAGTCATAATCTACAAATAATAATCTAATTGTCCATAAACCAGAAATGCCAACTAATATATATATAATTCTACTTAGAATAGACATCATTCCAAATATGGTATCTACTAAATTAAAGTTAAAAATCCCAACTAATCCCCAGTTAATAGCACCAATTATAACTAAAGCAAGAGCTATTTTATCAATAATTTTCATAAATTCCTCCCTATGAGCAGATTAAAATTTTAAAACTATTATTATTATAAGCAAAAAATAAAAAAATATTCTAATAATTCGGGCGAAAATCTCGTAAAGAATTGTAAAATTATGTAAATTGTGATATAATATATTTTGATAGCAAAAGCTATTAGTAAAAAGCTCTTGAGAGAATTCAAGGAGGAACAAAAAATGGGACGGAAAATTTTATTTATTCTCGCAATGATTGTTTCAATCATTGCAATGGCCTTTTGCTGCTATCTGTTCTACTACGATGGAGCTATATTAGCATTGGTCGTAGCAGGACTTATCTTTGTTTTCATGAGCTTTGTAGCATACAAAGCAGATGAGAACGAGAGGCACGAGTGGTGCGATAAAGATTTTATCAAAAAACACCGTGTAAGATGAACGTTCCATAAGTTAGCGCCGTGGTTTACGCCACGGCGTTTAACGTTAAAAAAATAAGAAAAAATATCCAGTAATGTAAAAAATTACCACATCAAAAATACAAACAAGTGTTTACATTTTGAAAACAAAATAGTATAATATGATTATGAGTAAATGCAAAAAGGATAGTGGTAAAAATGCAAAGAACATATTTATGTATCGATTTAAAAACATTTTATGCATCTGTTGAATGTGTAGAAAGAAAATTAGACCCATTTAACACTAATTTGGTAGTTGCAGATCCAAGCAGAGGAAAGGGCGCAATATGTTTAGCAGTAAGTCCGAAAATGAAAATGCTTGGAGTAAAAAATAGATGTAGAATATATGAAATACCACAAAATATACAATACATTGTAGCTCTTCCTAGAATGAAAAAATATATAGAATATTCTGCTAATATATATGCAATATACTTAAAATATTTTTCGAAAGAAGATATTCATGTATATTCTATAGATGAAGCTTTTATGGATGCTACAAACTATTTGAAAATGTATAAATTAACACCAGTAGAGCTCACAAAAACAATTATAAAAGATGTATTTAAAAATTATGGGATAACAGCTACTGCTGGAATTGGAACTAATATGTATCTGGCAAAAGTTGCGTTAGACATTACTGCAAAGCATAGTGCTAGTAATATAGGATATTTAGATGAAGAAAAATATAAAAAAGAATTATGGCATCATAAGCCACTTACAGACTTCTGGCAAATTGGGCATGGTATAGAAAGAAGACTAAATAAACTACGATTATATGATATGTATGATGTAGCCAATGCAGAGCCAAAGAAATTATATAAAGAATTTGGAGTTAATGCAGAATACTTAATAGACCATTCATGGGGAAGAGAAAGCTGTACTATTGAAGATATTAAAAGATACAAGCCACAAGCAAGGTGCATTAGCAATAGTCAAGTGTTGTTTGAAGATTATTCTTTTGAAAAAGCAAGATTAGTTTTAAAAGAAATGGTGGAATTAGGTAGCTTACGCTTAATTGACGAGAATTTATCTACAGATACAGTAAAACTATATATAGGATATTCAAAAGATGTTATTCCTGCAACAGGAGGTACGGAAAGAACTAATAATTATACAAATGTATATTCTGATTTAGTAAGTGCTTTTTTAAGGCTCTATGACAGAACCACAAATAGGAACATTGGAATAAGACGAATAGGTATTAGTTTTGCAAATGTAAGAGAAGATGATTATGTGCAACTAAATCTATTTAAAGACCAAAAAAAGATAGACAAAGAAAGAAAATTAGAATTAGTAATAAATAGAATAAAAAGCGAAATGGGAAAGAATAAAATTATAAGAGGAATGGATTTACAAGAAGGTGCAACAACATTAGTTAGAAATACACTTATTGGTGGGCACAATGGTGGGGAGTAAAATTAAGGCTAATCTTTTAGTAAGTTATCTAAATTTAGGATTATGAAATGGAAAATAAATAGAAAATGAATTGGGAAAGGAGGATAAAATGGCAAGTAGAGTAAGTAGAGCAAAACAATTTTTACCTTTTGACGCCTTAGTAGGTTTTAGAGAAGCCTTAAAAGAGAAAGAAACGGAATACGAGGCTAAAAAAGAACTTACAGAAGATAGTTATGAAGAACTAGAAAACAGTTTAAATAGGCTAGAAAATGGAAGAATGGCTAAGATTAAGTTTTATAAAAATAAGAAATATATAGAAAAAATAGGAATTGTAACTAATATAGATTATACAAAAAAGAGAATTCAAATAGATGGGGAAGAGAATATAAGTGTGTGGGACATTGTGGAAATTGAGGTGGAGTAAAAACAGCAAAAAAATAAAACAAGTCGAAACTTGCTTTATTGGTGGGCAGGGATGGATTCGAACCATCGTACTCAAATGAGAACAGATTTACAGTCTGCCGCCTTTAGCCACTCGGCCACCTACCCAAAATATAAAATTACTAAATAGAAAATATCTATTTAATAAAAATGGTGCGCCCTCAAGGATTCGAACCTTGGACCTACCGGTTATGAGCCGGTTGCTCTAACCAACTGAGCTAAGGGCGCATCTCAAACGCAATTAAAAGTATAAAACATTTTCGGCTATATGTCAATAGATTTTAGAAAAAAAATTAAAAAAGTTTAATACTTTTCACAAAAAATTCACAATTAAAATTAGCAATAAGTATTGACTTTTGCTAAAAATGGATATAATATATATAAAGTTTAGCACTCCAAAAGAACAAGTGCTAAAAGAAGGTGCAAAAGTGGATAATAGAAAAAAGAAAATATTACAAGCAATTATAGAAGAATATATAAATACAGCAGAGCCAGTAAGTTCAGGTAGTATTACTAAAAGATATGGATTAGATTTAAGTAGTGCTACAATAAGAAATGAAATGGCAGAGCTAGAAAAAATAGGATATATAGAAAAAACTCATACTTCAAGTGGAAGAGTTCCATCTGCTAAAGGATATAGGCTATATGTAGATGAATTATTGAATGATAAAAATATTAGTTTAGCAGAAATAAAATACATTCAAGCTAAGTTGATGGATAAAGTAAATGAAATGGAAGACCTAACCAAAATAGCTACAAGTACCATTTCAGAAGTAACACATTACACAACAGTTGCAATAGGTCCAAAAACGCAATTACAAAATATACAAGAAATAAAATTCGTGCTTTTGGGAACTAGAATGCTAATGGCAGTTATATTAACAGATTCAGGAATAATAAAAGAAACAATTATTAAATTTGATGAAGATATTACAAATGAACAGGTAGAAACTCTAAATTTTATCTTTAATAATAAATTAAAAGGAAAGCCATTAGATGAAATAGATAAACCACTAGAGGAATATATTTTTTCACATATGAATTATAGCTTAAATGTAATAAAACCAATAATGGAACAACTAAATAAGGCTATAAATGAAGAAGAAGAAATATATCTAGAGGGAGCCAATAAAGCATTTGATTTGCCAGAATTTAAAAGCTTAGAAGTGGCTAAAAACTTTATAAATGTATTAGACCAAAAAGAAATAGTAGCAGATTTATTAAATACTGGATTCGCAAATGATATAAATGTATATATTGGAAATGAAAACGAAAATGAAAAGCTTAAAGATTTTAGTATAGTTACTTTTAAACATAGGTATAAAAATAAGGATTTAGGTACTATAGGAATTATAGGGCCAACTAGAATGGATTATTCAAAAGTTATTTCAGTAATGAAATATATTAGCAAAAAGCTTAATGGAGAATGATGCAAAATAAAATGAAAATATTTTTAAAAGCTTCTGAGTAAAAGAATATGTTTAAAAAATTAGCAAAATAAAATATCAAATTTTTCAAAAAGTTAATAATACGGAGGTAGAAGATAATGGAAAACGAAGTTCAGGATGCAAAGAAAAATGAAAATAATAAAAAAGCCGATGAAATTATCGAATTAAAAAAGCAAATAGAAAGTCAAAAAGTACAAATAGACGAAACCGAAGACAGATTGAAAAGAGTAGCAGCCGAGTTTGATAACTATAAAAAAAGAAACACAAAAGAAAGAGATGGATTGTATAATTCTCTTATAGCAGACATTGTTTCAAACTTTTTACCAATATTAGATAACCTAGAAAAAGCAGTAGAAGCTGAGACAAAAGATGAAGAATACAAAAAAGGAATAGAACTTGTATTAAAGCAATTTAAAGATGTATTATCAGCAAGAGGTGTAACAGAAATAGAAACTGTAGGAAAAACTTTTGATCCAGAGTTACATGAAGCAGTAAGTAGTGTACAAGATGCTTCTAAGGGAGAAAAAGAAATAGTACAAGAGTATAGAAAAGGTTATATGATAGGTAATAAGGTAATACGTCATTCTATGGTTATTGTAGCAAATTAGAATTGAAGATAATTGATTTTGGCGTTGTTACTGTGAATTAAAAATTTAATCAGCGTACACAAAGTACGCTTCATAAATTTTTAATTCTTGTGCCTAGCCAAAATACAATTCTTTTCAATTCTATAGAAAAGAAAAATTTGTTTTTAATTTTATATAAGTAAAATGGGGCGAGATGTTGCTTATATATTTTATATAGATATTATTTAAAATTTAAATATATAATTCGCCAAAACGTTATCTTAAAGAAAGGAAGATTTATTATGGGAAAAATTATAGGTATTGATTTAGGTACAACAAATTCATGTGTTGCAGTTATGGAAGGTGGAGAGCCAGTTGTAATTCCTAACGCAGAAGGAAATAGAACAACACCATCTGTAGTTGCATTCTCAAAAAATGGAGAAAGATTAGTAGGACAAATTGCAAAACGTCAAGCTGTTACTAATCCAGATAACACAGTTATATCTATAAAAAGAAAAATGGGAACAAATGAAAAAGTTAATATAGATGGAGATAGTTTCTCTCCACAAGAAATATCTGCTATGATATTACAAAAATTAAAAGCAGATGCCGAAAATTATTTAGGACAACAAGTAACACAAGCTGTTATTACAGTTCCAGCATACTTTAGTGATAGCCAAAGACAAGCTACAAAAGATGCTGGTAAAATTGCAGGACTTGAAGTTTTAAGAATTATAAACGAGCCAACAGCAGCAGCATTAGCATTTGGTATGGATAAAGAAGATCAAGATCAAAAAATAATGATATATGACTTAGGTGGAGGTACATTTGATGTATCTATACTAGATATTGGTGACGGTGTATTCGAAGTTTTAGCAACAAATGGTAATACACACTTAGGTGGAGATGATTTTGATGAAAGAATTATCAACTACTTAGTAGATGAATTTAAAAAATCAAATGGAATAGATTTAAGACAAGACAAGATGGCTATGCAACGTTTAAAAGAAGCTGCAGAAAAAGCTAAAATTGAGCTTTCTGGTATGCAACAAACACAAATTAACTTGCCATTCATCACTGCCGATAGCAATGGACCAAAACACTTAGATGTTACATTAACAAGAGCAAAATTCGAAGAATTGATTGGTGATTTAATAGAAGCAACAAAAATTCCAGTAGAAAATGCCCTAAAAGATGCAAAAATTACAGCAGCAGACTTACACAAAGTATTATTAGTTGGTGGTTCTACAAGAGTTCCAGCTGTTCAAGAAGCAGTTAAGAAAATTACTGGAAAAGA
Organism: uncultured Clostridia bacterium; assembly: GCA_944391835.1. Lineage (GTDB taxonomy): Bacteria > Bacillota > Clostridia > TANB77 > CAG-508 > CALXVA01. The sequence goes on from CALXVA010000021.1 coordinate 12,381, forward strand.
GCCAGATAAAGGTATAAACCCAGATGAATGTGTTGCTATAGGTGCAGCAATTCAAGGTGGTGTACTTTCAGGAGATGTTAAGGACTTAGTTTTACTTGATGTAACACCATTATCACTAGGTATTGAAACATTAGGTGGAGTATTTACAAAACTAATTGAAAGAAATACTACAATACCAACTAAAAAATCACAAGTATTCTCTACAGCAGCAGATGGTCAAACAAGTGTTGAAATACACGTACTTCAAGGTGAAAGAGAAATGGCTGCTTACAACAAAACTTTAGGAAGATTCCAATTAACAGGAATTCCAGCAGCACCAAGAGGAGTACCACAAATTGAAGTTACATTTGATATAGATGCAAACGGTATAGTTCACGTATCTGCAAAAGATATGGCAACAGGAAATAGTCAACAAGTTGCAATTACAGCAAGTACAAACTTAACAGATGAAGATATTGATAGAGCTGTAAAAGATGCAGAAGCACACGCTCAAGAGGATAAGAAGAGAAAAGAAGAAATTGAAGTTAGAAACAATGCAGAAAGCTTAATATATAACTGCCAAAAAACAATTACAGATTTAGGTGACAAGATAAGTGGTGAAGAAAAAGCTAAAGCTGAAACAGAAATAGAAAATGTAAAGAAAGCACTAGAAGGAACAGATGTTGAAGCTATTAAGTCTGCAACAGAAAAATTAACACAAGTATTCTACTCAATTTCTGAAAAAGTTTATTCTCAAGCTCAAAATGCAGCAAATAATGCGAATGCAAATGGAACTGCAGGAGCAAATGCAGAAAATAATAGTGAACCACATACTGATAGCAACGGAAATGTTTATGATGCGGATTATAAGGTTGACGAGGATGACAAAAAGTAGTTGTGAAGATAATTGGTTTTGACGTTGTTGAACATCGCGTCGAAAGTCCTTTGGCGTGCAAAAAGCACGCCTGCGGCTTTCTAGCTCGTTCGCCTAGTCAAAAACGCAATTCTTTTCACAACTAGCTAGAAAGAATAAATTTTGGCTTCACGTGCCTAGCCAAAATGCAATTCTTTAAAAAATTACAGAATAGAGGAAAGATATGTTTAGAGGTTGGAAAAATCCAACCTCAAACATTATGATAATGAGACTTTTTGAAGGAGAGAAGTATATGGCAAATAAGGATTATTATGAAATATTGGGAGTAGATAAAAACGTAAGCGATGAAGAATTAAAAAAAGCATATAGAAAGCTTGCTAAAAAATATCACCCAGATGCTAATCCAGATAATAAAAAAGAAGCAGAAGCAAAGTTTAAAGAAGTAAATGAAGCCTATGAAGTATTATCTAATCCTGAAAAAAGAAAAATGTATGATCAATTTGGAACAGCAGATCCAAGCCAAGGTTTTGGAGGAGGAGCTGGTGGTCCTTTTGGAGGAGGAAATGGTTATTATTCATATTCTTCTTCAGGAGGATTTGACGGATTTGGTGATTTCGGCGACTTAGGAGATATCTTCTCTTCTTTCTTTAGTGGTGGCTTTGGAGGAAGAAGTAATACTAGACATAATAACGGACCAAAGCAAGGAGCTGATTTAAGAACAAACTTAGATATTACATTTGAAGAATCTTTTTTAGGGACAGAAAAACAAATAAATTTAACAAGAAATGAAACTTGCCCAACTTGTAAGGGAGATGGAGCTAGACCAGGAACTAAAAAGCAAACTTGTTCAATGTGTCACGGAACAGGACAAATAAAACAAACGCAAACCACTATTTTTGGTCAAATGCAAACTGTAAGACCTTGTACAAATTGTAATGGAACAGGTGAAATTATTCCAGAGCCTTGTATGGAATGTAAAGGTAAAGGAATTGTTAGAAAACAAGTACGTGTTTCTGTAAAGATTCCAGCAGGTATTGATGAGAATCAAACAATCGTATTAAGAGGCGAAGGTGAGCCGGGAGAAAAAGGTGGAGCCAAGGGAGACCTTTATATAACTATACATATAAAAAGACATAGTATATTTACAAGAAAAGGTCAAGATGTACTTTGTGAAGTTCCAATTACATTTACACAAGCAACATTGGGAGCTGACTTGGAAATACCTATGGTTGATGGTTCGAAGGAGATATATAGAATTCCAGATGGAACTCAGCCAGGAACTAAATTTACGATTAGAGGAAAGGGCTTTAAGAACATAAATAATGGTTCACAAGGAAATTTTGTATTTACTGTACTTGTTCAGGTGCCAAAGAGACTTACTAAAGAACAAAGAGACCTAATGGTAGAACTTGCAAAAACAATGAATGAACAACCACCTGTTAAAAAGAGAGGATTATTCGGATAAAAAGTTGTCGAAAACATAAATCGACGTAGATAAGCGACTGCGGTCGCTTTTATTGTAGAAGACAACAAGGTTCTGGGGTACCCGACCTGACTGCAATCTTTGATTGATATGTCGGGTCAGGTTCTTATTTTTTGTGTAATAAGAGAAAGCAAAAATGTTTACAAAGTAATGTATTAAAAAATAACGTAAAAGTGTAAATAAATGTCGAATTATAGCATACTATATATTAGGTAGTGTTACTTAATACTACTTAGGAGGTAAGAGACTATGACACAAAATAAATGTTGCAAAAAGGAAAAATGTTGCGTAGATTTAATAGTATGTATTTTAACTTCTTTACTAACTTTTGTAATAGGTGTATTAGTTGGTGGACTAACAGGCTTAGTTACTGCACTAGGCTTAGGAGCAATAATAGCAATACTAGCAATTTTAGTTATATTACTAATAATTAGAATAATTACTTTAATATGTTGTAAAGAGCCAAAAGATACTTGTTGTTGCTACAATGATTATGATAAATATTGCTAAAAAATAGAAGACTTTACATTTTAGTGTAAAGTCTTCTAATGGTTATAAAATTCTCACTTAGTAGTAGGACGATTAGTTAAATTATAAAAGTTATTGTATTCCTAATATTCTTTTGGCTCTAGCCACATCTTCTGTAGTAGCATTAGGCACATCTTCAAGTTCATAGTTACAACCTAAATTTTCCCATTTAAACCTGCCTAAATCGTGATAAGCAAGTATTTCTACTTTTTTTACATTTTTTAGAGTAGCTAGAAAATCTTTAAGTTTTAATAAATCGTCTTCGTGGTCAGTAATTCCAGGAACTAGAACCTGCCTTATCCATACATCTTTATTTATATCACTTAAATATTTTGCAAATTCAAGTTCAAGTTTGTTTGAGACTCCTACTAAATCCTTGCATATTTCATCATTTATACATTTTATATCAAGCAAAAACAAATCTGCTAAATCAATAATTTTTTTCATCTTATCTGTAAGAGGAAAATTACCGGAAGTATCGATTGCTGTATGAATTCCTAATTTCTTTAACTTAGGTAGTAATTCAAGTAAAAAATCTTGTTGTAAAAGTGGTTCGCCTCCAGAAAGAGTAACCCCACCGTTAGATACTGTAAAATAATTTTTGTACCTTGAAATTTTTGCAATTAATTCATCTGAAGAGTATTCTAAACCTGCATTAACTGCCCAAGTATCTCTATTGTGGCAGTATTTGCAACGAAGACCACACCCTTGAAAAAATACTACAAACCTAATGCCCGGTCCATCTACTGCACCAAAAGACTCAAAGGAATGAATCCTTGCTTTTACTTGATTATTTGAGTTCTGTTCGACCATAAATTCCTCCATATGAACAAATGGTATAAGCCCCTCGTCCTTTTTTTAAACTGATTCTATTGTTCAATAAATTATATAAAGTTAAATAAACCGTGGACAAAAAGGAGTGTCCCTTTTGTCCACACAAAGTCTAAATTCTCTCATGAATAGTTCTATTAATAACATCCAATTGTTGTTCTCTTGTTAATTTAATAAAGTTAACAGCGTATCCAGATACACGAATTGTAAGTTGTGGGTAATTTTCTGGATGATCCATTGCATCTAATAATAATTCTCTATTAAATACATTTACATTTATATGATGTCCAGTTTGTTTAAAGTATCCATCAAGCATACTTACTAAGTTATTAACTTTAGTTTCTTCGTCTTTACCTAAAGCTGCTGGTGTAATTGAGAAAGTAAATGAAATACCATCTTCTGAATATTCATAAGGAAGTTTTGCTATAGTATTCATTACAGCCAAAGCTCCGTTTGAATCTCTTCCGTGAAGTGGGTTTGCTCCTGGTCCAAATGGTTCTCCAGCTCTACGTCCATCAGGTGTATTACCTGTGTTTTTACCATAAACAACATTTGATGTAATTGTTAGTATTGATAGAGTATGTTTTGAACCTCTATATGTGTGGTGCTTTTGTAATTTTCTTAAGAATGACTTAACAATATCTACAGCTATACTATCGACTCTATCATCATCATTTCCGTATTTAGGGAAATCTCCTTCTACTTGGTAATCAACAGCTAAGCCTGTTTCATCTCTTATAACTTTTACTCTAGCATATTTTATTGCAGATAGTGAATCAGCAGCTACTGATAAACCAGCTATACCACATGCCATAGTTCTTAAAATATCTTCATCTCTATCATGTAAAGCCATTTCTAATGCTTCATATGAATATTTATCATGCATATAATGAATTGCATTTAATGCTTTAATATATATTTTTGCAACATAATCCATCATTACATCAAATTTTTCCATAACTTCGTCATAGTCTAAGTATTCAGAAGTAATAGGTTGGAACTTAGGAGCAACTTGTTTTCCAGAGTTTTCATCTCTACCACCATTTATAGCATAAAGCAAGGTCTTAGCTAGGTTTGCTCTAGCCCCAAAGAATTGCATTTGTTTACCAATTTTCATTGCGGATACACAGCAAGCTATACCGTAGTCATCACCAAGTGTAATTCTCATTAAATCATCATTTTCATATTGAATTGATGAAGTTCTTATAGAAATATCTGCACAATAATTTTTAAATCCTTTTGGTAAATTATTTGACCATAATACAGTTAAGTTTGGTTCTGGTGCAGGTCCTAAGTTATCTAATGTATGAAGTACTCTAAAAGAGTTCTTAGTAACTAATGTTCTACCATCAACACCCATACCACCAATGCTTTCTGTTACCCAAACTGGGTCTCCACTAAATAATTCATTATATTCTGGTGCACGTAAGAATCTTACTAATCTTAATTTTATAATAAATTGATCCATCAATTCTTGTGCTTTCTCTTCTGTTAAAGTACCATTTTGTAGATCTCTTTCAATAAAGATATCTAAGAAAGTAGAAGTTCTTCCTAAACTCATTGCTGCACCGTTTTGATCTTTTACCGCACCTAAATATCCAAAGTATAACCATTGAATAGCTTCTTTAGCATTTGATGCTGGAACTGATATATCAAATCCATATTTTGCTGCCATTGCCTTTAAATCATTTAATGCTTTAATTTGGTCACCAATTTCTTCACGATTTCTAATAACTTCTTCTGTGAATTCATCAGTATCTAAAATTTCAAGTTCCACTTTTTTCTCTGCAATTAAAGCATCTACACCATATAGTGCAACTCTTCTGTAATCTCCAATAATTCTTCCACGTCCATATCCATCTGGAAGACCAGTTAATAAGTGTGAGCTTCTAGCAGCTCTTATATCTGGTGTATATACTTCAAATACACCATCGTTGTGTGTTTTTCTTAAATTGTGATAAATATATTCTGTTTCAGGATCTACTTTAAATCCATAGCTTTCAGCTGACTTTTCAACTATTCTAATACCACCATTTGGCATAATTGCTCTTTTTAAAGGAGCGTCAGTTTGAAGACCTACTATTTCCTCTAAATCTTTATCTATATATCCTGCATCATAAGCATTTATAGAAGATGGTGTTTTGCAATCTGCATCTAAAACTCCACCATTTTCTCTTTCTTTTTTATAAAGATCTAGAACCTTGTTCCATAATTTTTTTGTTTTATCTGTGGCGCCTACAAGAAATTTTGAATCTCCTTCATAAGGTGTATAGTTGTCCTGAATAAATCCTCTAACGTCTATTTCTTTTGTCCATTCTCCAGCTTTATTAAAGCCCTCCCATTGCTTAAAATCCATAATAAACCTCCATATTCTAACAATAATTTTGTTTATTGTATTTTTATTATTTGGCACATATAAGCATATCATAAAAACTCTATAATATCAACAAAAAAGTAAAAAAATATTACCTATAATACATTATTATAGGTAATATTTCTTTAAATATTCTAAAGATTCTTAATCTTCATTTATAATTTTTGCTATTTTATAAATTAGTTTTTGTTTTTCTGGAGTTGTATTTTTTAGTATGTCATCAAATTCTGAAACTAAGTAAGTGTTAGAATTATTTGATGAACCATTAAGAATACTTCCTTCACTAATGCCTAAAATATCACAAATTTGACTTAGTCTTTTTAGACTAATATGTGAACTTCCTCTTTCTATTCTGCTTAAAAATGCGATTGAAACATCTAACTTTTCAGCTAGTTTTTCTTGTGTTAAATTATTGTCAATTCTTGCTTTTTTCAATCTTTCACCAATTATGTTGTAATCTAATGCCATTTATATCACCTCTTCCTAAATCTGAAATGAATATAGCATGTATACGAAATAATTTACAGAAACAATAAAGTAAATGTATACATATTAAGTCTATATGTTATAATTATATTATGTACCAATATATAAAATATTATGTATGAATAGACAAATTTACTTGTAAATGCTATACTAAATAAGGGTGAAAACATGAAAAATAAAGTAAGAAAATTTTTAAAAACAAAAATTATTGGTAAAAATATAATTTTTTTTGATGAAATAGATTCTACACAAATTCAGGCAAAAATTTTGGCTGAAAATGGTATAAAAGATGGAACAATGGTATTAGCTGAAAACCAGACAGGAGGAATAGGAACACATGGTAGAAAATGGTATTCCGAAAAAAACAATAACATTTCTTTTACCTTGGTATTATATCCAAAATGTAGCATTCAGGAACTAAATCATCTCACTAAAGATATTGCAAAATGTGTAGTAGAAGCAATAGATAAAATTTGTAAAATAAAAACAGATATTAAAGAACCAAATGATATTATGCTAAATGGTAAAAAAATAGGGGGAATATTAACTCAAATAATTACAAATGGTGAAAATATAAAATATTTACTAATTGGAATAGGAATAAATGTGAATAGTAAAAGCTTTCCAGAGGAATTAGAACAAATTGCTACATCATTAAAGAAAGAAACTGGAATGGAATTTTCTAGAGAAAACATTATAGCTGAATTTTGTAATATATTTGAAGAGTATTGCATGAGTGAGAATGTTATTTGAGCAATATAGGAAAATAAAAAATGATTAATTTTAAATGGTAAAAATTAACTATAAAGTCGAAAAATGTCGACGACTTTTTCTTGCATATATCGATGAATTGTGATAAAATTTTAACCATAAAAATAAAGAATGGAGGTGAAAGCTATGGAAGATAAAATAATGGAAATACTTCAAGATAACTTTAAATTTATGAGACAACAATTTGATCAAATCAATGAGAGATTTGCAAAGCAGGATGTTAGATTTGCAGAGCAAGATAAAAAGTTTGCAGAGCAGGACGAAATGTTTAAGAGACAAGAAGAGAGATTTGCAAAGCAAGATGCTAGATTTGCAAAGCAAGATGCTAGATTTGATAAACAAGATGCTAGGTTTGATAGACAAGATCAAAAATTTGATTTGATTCAAGAAGAGTTAAGACAAATTAAGGAAAAACTTGTTGAACATGATAAAAAATTTGAAGAAATTGATAGGAAATTTAATAAAGTGGATGAGAGATTTAATAAAGTAGATGAACGATTTGGCAGGGTAGATGAAACTCTTAGTGTAATCCACGATTGTGTAGCTAACAAAATTCCAGCATTATTTGATGGATATCAATCTAATTATCAACTTTATCAAAATCTTCAAAAAAAGACAGAAAAAATAGAAGAACAAGTTAGTTTGAATTCTGTAAGAATTTCTATCTTAGAAGATAAAGCCAAGTATAATCATAATATTTAAAAAAGAGTGGTTTCATTCAATTGAAACCACTTTTTTTTGGCTAAAGAAAACCCCCTGTTTTACAGGGGGTTCTAAAAGCTTCTAGCTATGGGTGTAAAAATTCCCCCT
>CALXVA010000022.1 GCA_944391835.1 uncultured Clostridia bacterium
ATAGGACTGACCAAGTAGGAGAAATAAGCATAGCAATTAATCACAATGGAAATATTGAAATAAGTAGTTTTATTGGAAAATAGAATAAATTATGGAAAAAACGTAAAAAATGTATAAAAATTCTAAAATTAACCATACTAATACTAAAAAGAAATAGGTGATAGTATGGATAAAAAGTGGATGGTTTGTATTATTATAGCTATAATACTGGGGTTATCAATGGGAATTGGGCTTGCTATTTATTCTTCAAATAATAATGGAGAAACAGAAGGAATAGATATTGAAAGTGATAAAAAATTGGCAGAAGAGGATACAATATCTAATTTGAAAAATAATGATGCAAACAGTGTAGAAACTGTATCAACTGAGAATACGATATCTCCGAATGCAATTATAATAGAAAAAGTGTATTATGAAGGATGCGATCATTTAATTCGTAAAACAGTAGACATACCAGAGACATTAGTAAATAAGACTGAAGAAGAAATAAAGAAGCAATATTCTGATTGGAAATTAGAAGAATATTCACCAACTCAAATTACTTTGTATAAGACAGTAATTGGAAACTGTGGGGAGCATTATTATGTGCAAGAACATAATGGTGTTATAGGGATATATACAATGGATGAATATGGTGTAAAGACACTAAAAGAAGATACAGAAATTGTAACACAGTATTTGCCAGAAGCTGATTTACAAAAGTTAAAAGCAGGAGTAGAAATAATAGGACATACAAAATTAGTTGAATTTTTAGAAGATTACGAATAAGAGTTTTCAGCAAAAGGGGACGGGCCTGTTTTGTAAAAAATTTAATTTTCATACAAAAGCGTGGACAAAAGGAAGTAGTCCCCTTTGTCCACAATTGCTTAAATTTTTAAATTTTCTTTCTTCAAATATCCGTCCTGATAGAACTGCTTGAAATACATTATCAATGAGAAAATTGTTGTAGCTATAGCTAAGTAATAAACGTAATCATCAAATCCAAATAAAGGAGTTTCTGGATTTATTGTTGTATTCCAATATTCAATAAATAATGAACAAACTATTGCTATATAGAATAGGACTGTTGCAAGTTTTCCATACCATCTACTTGATACAACTAATTTCTTACCATAAAGGAAAGAGGCACCTGCTACCATAACTATTTCTTTCATAAAAACAATCATTAGTATCCAAAGTGGTACTATTCCTTTAAAAGTAAGAGAAGCAAGTACAGCAATTTGTGTGGCTTTGTCGGCTAATGGATCGATAAGTTTTCCAAAATTAGTTATAAAGTTAAATTTCCTTGCAATACATCCATCTAAAACATCAGTTAAGCCAGATATAGTTAATACAACAAAACCAGCTATATATTGTCCTGTAAGTATATAATATACTATAAGTGGAATTAAAATAAATCTTATTATTGTAAGTGCGTTAGGTATATTTTTTAACATATATTTTGCTCCTTATTTTAAAATTTCAAAACTTAATACATTATCCTTAAAATCTATTTTTACGGTATTTCCATTTGTTAATTCCGCACGTAATATTCTGTCAGATAGTTCATCTTCTACATACCTTTGTATAGCTCTTCTAAGTGGACGAGCACCATATTTTGTATCTGTACCTTTATCAAGTAAATATTTCTTTGCAGAATCGGTTACTTCTAGTGCAATATTTTTATCTTCTAATGCTTTTTTTGTATCATTCAACATTAAATCTACTATTTGCATCAATTCGTCTATTGATAGGCTACTAAATATTACAATTTCATCAACTCTATTTAAAAATTCTGGTCTAAATGTTTCTTTTAAAGCATTTTGGATAGCATTATTATTTACTTGTCCACCACCAAAACCTATAGAGTTTGTATTTAAGTTAGAACCTGCGTTAGATGTCATAATTATTATAGTATTTTCAAAACTTACTGTATTTCCTTGCGAATCTGTAAGTCTTCCATCATCTAATACTTGAAGTAAAATATTAAAAACATCAGGATGAGCTTTTTCAATTTCATCTAAAAGAATTATTGAATATGGATTTCTCTTAACCTTTTCAGTAAGTTGTCCCGCATCATCATATCCAACGTATCCTGGAGGAGAACCAATTAGTTTAGAAGTAGAGTGACTTTCCATATACTCAGACATATCTATTCTAATTATTGAATCTTCACTTCCAAACATTTCATATGCTAATGATTTTGCAAGTTCTGTTTTACCAACACCAGTAGGACCAACAAATATAAAAGATGGTGGTCTCTTAGTACTTTTTAAACCAGCTCTATTTCTTCTAATTGCTCTTGACACTGCTTCTACAGCTTCATTTTGACCAATTATTCTTTTATGAAGATTATCTTCTAAGTTCAATAATTTTTGGGTTTCTGCTTCTGTTATCTTTTTAACAGGTATCTTCGTCCAGTTTTCAATAACTTCAGCAATATCTTGAACCGTTAATTCTCTAGGTTTCATTTCCTTAGAAATCTTGTCTATTTTTTCTGTAATAGCACATTCTTTAGTCTTTAACTCTGCAGCTTTTTGATAATCCTCGGTAGAATCTGCTTGAGCAGCTTCTTCCTTTTCTTCTTGAACTTTAGCTAAATCATTTTTAAGAACTTCTAATTCATATAATTCCTTATTATCTAAGTTAATTCTTGAACATGCTTCATCTAGTATATCTATAGCCTTATCTGGTAAAAATCTATCATGTATATATTTTTCAGACATTATTACTGCTTGCCTTATAACATCTGTAGAAATTTTTACTTTATGATAATCTTCATAATATCTCTTAATTCCGTCAAGAATATTTATTGTGTCATTTACAGAAGGTTCAGCAACTATAACTGGTTGGAATCTTCTTTCTAAAGCAGTATCTTTTTCTATATATTTTCTATACTCTTTTAAAGTAGTTGTACCAACTAATTGAATTTCACCATTTGCAAGAGATGGTTTTAAAATATTAGCCGCATTCATAGAATGTTCTGCATCTCCAGCACCTATAATATTGTGTATTTCATCAATTACTAATATTATATTTCCAAGAGATTTACATTCATCTATAATAGATTTCATTCTGGCCTCAAATTGACCTCTAAACTGTGTACCAGCTATAACTGCGGTCATATCTAATAAATATACTTCTTTATTTAAAAGTTTAGCAGGCACCTTTCCATTAGCAATCCTAATAGCTAGCCCTTGTGCAATAGCTGTTTTACCAACACCAGGTTCACCAATTAAGCAAGGATTATTTTTAGAGCGTCTATTTAAAATTTGAATAATTCGTTGTATTTCCTTATCTCTGCCAATAACTGCATCAAGTTCGTTATTTTTAGCTTTTTGAGTTAAATTAGTACCAAATGTATCTAATGCTTTTTTCTTCTTGCTAGACTTCTTATCTACTTTAACTTTTTTCTTGCTAGTAGAACCTGAATCTGAAGAATTGTTGTCTTCATTAGAATTATTTGAGCCAAACATATTTGAAAAAATAGAGCCTAAAGGAATAGCACCAAATTGCATATTATTATTTGTATCTTCTGGATTATATGAATCATCGTTTTCTTCCTGAATATCTCCAAAGTTCATATTTTCAGACATATCTTTAAACATTGATTCGAATTGCTGAGTCATGTTGTTTAAATCGTCTTCTGAAAGGTTGGCTTGTTTCATTAAGCTATCTATAGGATTTATACCTCTTTTTTTGGCACAATCATAACAATAGCCTTCTAAAGTGTTCTTTCCATCTTCACCTTTTTTATTAACAAAAACAACTGCATTATTCTTTTTACAGTCTGAACATAACATTATATAAAAACCTCCATTCGAGTTTATACTCATTAAAATTTTGCTATTAATACATAGTATATAATACATTAAAATACAGCGAAAGTCAATTAAATAAGCCTAAAATAATAATTGAAATTTTTATATTTATGTTGTATACTATAAAAAAGCACTTTATTATATGTGTATTTATTTTGCAAATATACATATCTTAAAAAGATTAAAACTATTTATATTGTATAATAAATATTTCTTAATTTTTATATACAATATAAGGTAGAAATAATTTAGAAAAGGTGAGAAAATGAAGAACCCTAAAATACTATATATTCTAATAAGTGTATTTTGCATTTTAGCAATTTTAGCAGGAATTTATGCTCAATTTATTGATGGAGATTATGGTGGACTTGATTTATCCGAAGAAGATCAAAATACGATTGCAGAGCAAGACAGATCTCAAGTAGAAATAAAAGATGAGTTTGATAAAATTTTTACTAACACTTTAAATTTAGAAAATTTTGATACAACAGGAATTTCTAAAATAAATGGAGATAATGATATAGTTTATACAATTTATGAAAGACTAGAAATGACAGATAATTACGAAGTAAATATTCATATTCCAATTATAAATATAAGAAGTGATGTAGCAACAAAGTTAAATAATACAACTCAAACAATATTTGTAGATAAAGCAAATAGCATATTGCAGAATACAGATCCAGATAATAAGTCAATATATAGTATTGATTATACAGCGTATGTAAATGGTAACATACTATCTGTAGTAATAAGGTCTACACTTAAGGAAAGCACATCTGCACAAAGAATAATAATTCAGACATACAATTATAATTTATCTACAAATACAGAAGCATCACTTATTGATTTAATTACACAAAAACAACTAAATAGAGATGAAGTAAATAACAAAATAAAAGAAGTTGTAACAGAAGCAGATGCTGAAGACCAAGCATTACAAAATATGGGATATAATCAAGTGTATATAAGAGATTTAACCAGTGATATATACACAGTAGATAATGCAAATGGATACTTCTTAGGACCAGAGGGTAGATTGTACATAGTGTATGCATATGGAAATGGAGAGTATACTTCTAAAATGGACATTATTTTATTTGAATAATTATGGGGCTCAAGTAAACTTGAGCTCCGTTACTAATAAGAAAGAAATAGTAGACCAAATATGCAAAAGATATTTATGCTGTATTGCTAATAAATAATTGTTGTTTATATTAAAAAATAAGAAAAGTAGAGGAAAAAATGCCAAAAAAATTACTTATAACAGAGAAACCTTCAGTTGCAATGGAGTTTGCAAAAGTATTAAAAATAAATGGACAAAGAAAAGACGGGTATTTAGAATCTGAAAATTGGATAGTAACTTGGTGTGTTGGTCACTTAGTTACTATGTCGTATCCGGAAGTTTATGGCGAAAAGCTTAAGTTTTGGAGACTAGATACTCTTCCTTTTATGCCTAAAGAATATAAATACGAAGTTATTTCAAATGTACAGAAACAATACAATATTATAAAAAATCTACTTTCACGAGATGATGTAGATTCTGTTTATGTTGCAACCGACTCTGGGCGTGAGGGAGAATATATTTTTAGATTAGTAGAAAATCAAATAGGAATAAAAAAAGAACATAGAAAAAGAGTATGGATAGATTCACAAACTGAAGAGGAAATAAAAAGAGGAATAGAAGAGGCAAAAGATTTATCTGAATACGACAGTTTATCAGACTCCGCATATTTAAGAGCGAAAGAAGATTATCTTATAGGAATAAATTTTTCAAGATTATTGTCTATAATATATGGCAGAAGAGTGGCAAAAGAACTAGACGAGGATAAAATTTGCATTTCTGTAGGGAGAGTTATGACTTGTGTGCTTGGTATGATTGTATCTAGAGAACGAGAAATTAGAAATTTTGTAAAAACACCGTATTACAAAATAATAGGAGCATTTGGAGATGAAAAAAATCCTTTAAAAGCAGAATGGAAAGTAAATGAAAAATCAGTAATGTATGAGTCACCAAAATTATATAACGAATCTGGTTTTAAGAAAGAAAGTGACGCTAAAGCTTTTATCGTATCACTTCAAAATAAAAAAGCAATAATTACCGAAGTTAAAAAAAGCAAAACAAAAGAGAATGCACCACTTTTATTTAATTTGGCAGAAATACAGAATGAATGTACAAAAAGATTTAAAATTAAGCCAGACCAGACTTTGGAAATAATACAGGAGTTATACGAGAAAAAATTAGTAACCTATCCTAGAACTGATGCAAGGGTGCTTTCTACAGCAATTGCTAAAGTAATATCAAAAAACTTAAATGGAATTGCAAAAGGGTATAAAGATGATGAAGTACAGGGATATATAAAACAGATGGCAGAAGAAAAGTATAAGACCGACTTAACCAAAACAAAATATGTAAATGATAGCAAGATAACAGATCACTATGCAATAATACCAACTGGACAAGGATATGAAAATTTTGATAAACTACCAGATTTACAAAAACAAGTATATAAAGTTATAACCAAAAGGTTTTTAGCAATTTTTTATCCGCCAGCAGAATTTAACAAAATTTCTGTAACAATAAGCATAGAAAATGAAGAATTTAATGCTAGTGGTAAAGTATGCACAAAACAAGGATATCTAGATGTGCTAAAAGACAGGAAAATAGTAAATGATAAAAAAGAGAAACTACAACTAGAGGAAAATGCTAAGGATGTGCATTATAATGTACAAAGTGTGGAAAACATAGAAAAAAAAGATTCAGAAAATGCAGAAACAGATTTAAATATTTTAAATTCTCTAAAAAAGGGACAAGAAATAGAAGTAGTAAACTTCGAAATAAAAACTTCAGAAACTACACCACCATCAAGATATAATTCTGGCTCTATAATACTTGCAATGGAAAATGCAGGAAAACTAATAGAAGATGAGGAATTAAGAGAACAAATAAAGGGAGCAGGAATTGGTACAAGTGCAACTAGAGCAGAAATAATGAAAAAGTTAGAGAGAATAGGTTACATAGCCATAAATACTAAAACGCAAATAATTACTCCAACTAAAAAAGGAGAGGCTATATATGATGTAATAAATAGTTCTATGCCAGATATGCTTAATCCAAAACTCACAGCTAGTTGGGAAAAGGGACTTGATATGGTAGCAAAAAAGGAAATAAAGCCAGATGTATTTATGGAGAAACTTGAAAATTATATAAACTCAAAAGTAAATAAGCTTGTGGTGAAGTGGTAATAAAATATGCTATCCTTGATAATTATGTAAAATTATGTTAAAATAATTAGTATAAAGCGATTCGCTTAAGTTTTATAAACAATTGACGACAGGAGGAAAAAGGCTTTATGAAAGTTACTTTGCTGGTAAATGGACGGGAGATGACCTTTTCGGAGGAGGAGCTTGTTCAGATAGTAGAAGAGTATTTGGAAAAAAGAAAGGAACTTAAAGGAAGAGTCGATACAAAAATCGAAGGTAAATGGTTTCAAGTCGATTTAACTCAAATAAAAAGAGAACTATTTCAAACAGCAAGAAGAGATGAAAAGCAGGAAGAAACTAGACTTCTTATCCAAGAAGCTTTAGAAAAGGCAGACCAAGATACACAGTATGCAATGTTTGAGATAAAAATCCAAGAGAAATCCTGGAAGACAAAAAGCTACAGAGATATGAGGGATATTGCATACAAACAGAGTGCACATATAGCAAATTGGGTAGAGATAGCGCTTTGGTGGGCACAGAGAATTAAAACAGAAGAGGATTGGAGCAAACTGTGTAACGAAAGTGAAAACAGTAAATGGTACAAAATTGTTGTTTGGCATAATACATTGGCATATGTTGGCAACTGTACAATGGAGCATGGAAATAGTTCGGAAACAGAAGTGTTTGAGTGTAGTCAGTTACATCGCATCCAGATTTGCGATGCTGTTCCAGTGATTGTTCGTAAAAAGTAACTAAAAGAAAGGGAGAACTTTGAAATTTCAGGTTCTTCCTTTCTTTTAGTTTTGAAAGAATACGAGGGAAAAGTACGACAAAAACAAACAAGAACAAATTTTCGCAAATGTATTGAAAAATTGTTAGGATTATGATATAAATAGAAGAAATAAAAGAGATTTCAAGTTGTTCGGAATTTCCGAACAACTTAAGGAAAAGAGGTAGCAATGGAACAAAATAATGAATTAAAATTATTTGAAGATAAAAAAATTAGAGCAAAATGGGATGATGAACAAGAAAAATGGTATTTTTCTGTTGTAGATGTGATAGCAGTATTAACAGATAATGATTATCAAAAATCAAGAAACTATTGGAAATGGCTTAAAAATAAGCTAAATGAAGAAGGTAGTGAACTGGTTAGTAATACTAACCAGTTGAAAATGAGAGCATATGATGGAAAATTAAGAGATACCGATGTAATGAATACAGAGCAGGTTTTAAGATTAATTCAATCAATACCATCTAAAAAAGCAGAGCCGTTTAAATTATGGTTAGCACAAGTTGGAAAAGAAAGAATAGATGAAGCATATGATCCAGAAATAGCAATAAATAGAGCGTTAGATATATATAGAAAAAAAGGATATTCAGAAGAATGGATAAATCAAAGATTAAAAACTATTGATATAAGAAAAGAATTTACAGACGAATTAAAAGAAAAAGGAATAAGTGCAAGTAAGGATTTTGCAATATTAACAAATATTTTAACACAAGCTTGGAGTGGTTATTCTGTTAAAGAATATAAAAATTTAAAAGGTTTAAAAAAAGAAAATTTACGAGATAATATGACTAACATGGAACTTGTTTTAAATATGCTTGCAGAAACATCTTCTACTGAAATATCAAAAAGCAAAAATCGTAAAGGATTTAAAGAGGCAGAAGATTCAGTTAAAAAAGGAGGAAATATTGCCAAAATTGCAAAAGAGCAACTGGAGAAGGAAACAGGTAAGAAAGTTATATCTAATAAAAATGCTAAAGAAATAAGAAAGCTAAATTATGGTGAAGAGTAGTTTGGGAAGTTTACAAAAAGTTCTAAGATTTCAAGAAATGACTTGAAATTTTAGGACTTTTTAATATGCTTATTCTTCTAATACAAAAGCCTCATTCACATTTTATGTTAAGAAAACATAAAATATAGCAAAAATATTTTATGAAAGGGTGAAAAAAATGCCAAGTTACATAATAGAAGGTGGAAAAAGATTAGAAGGAGAAGAATATGTATCAGGGTCGAAAAATGCATCACTTCCAATACTTGCATCTACCATACTAAATGCAGGGACTACTAAATTATATAACGTTCCTAATATAAGGGATACAAAAATAACTCAGGAAATATTAAAATTTTTAGGATGTAAGGTCAAAAAAACAAAAGACAAAATAGAAATAGATTCAAAAAATATAATAAAAAAAGAAATACCAGAGCATTTAATGCATCAAATGCGTTCAACGGTTATTCTAGCAGGCGCAATCTTAGGCAGATTCAAGGAAGTAACGTTTTCATACCCAGGTGGATGTGACATTGGAGCAAGGCCAATCGACCTCCATTTAAAAAGTTTTGAAAAATTAGGCATAAATATTTTGGAAAATGCTGGATTTATTATATGTAAATGTGATAAAATAATAGGGGCAAATATAGACTTGGATTTTCCAAGCGTAGGAGCAACCGAAAATATAATATTAGCATCTGTGTATGCAGAAGGAGTAACTAATATCACAAATGCAGCGATGGAGCCTGAAATTGCTGATTTAGCAACTTGCTTGAATAAGATGGGAGCTAAAATAGAAGGTGCAGGAACTAGCAATATAAAAATAACAGGGGTAAAAAAATTAAAAGATATTAGTTATAATATTATGCCAGATAGAATAGAAGCAGGAAGTCTTTTATGTATGACTGCAATTACAGGTGGAAAGATAAGATTAAACAATGTTATACCAGATCACATTAGCCCAGTTTTAAACAAACTAGAAGAGTGTGGTTGTAAGATAAAAAAAGAAAAAAGAACTGTTTTGCTAGAAGCACCAAAAAGACTAAAAGCAGTAGATATAAAAACGATGCCTTACCCAGGTTTCCCAACTGATATGCAATCTGTATTTGCAAGTATGTTAACTGTATCAAGAGGTACATCTATTGTTGTTGAAAATATATTTGAAAATAGATACAAATATATGTCAGAATTAAAGAAAATGGGTGCAAAAATTACAATAGAAGGAAAGACTGCAGTAATAAAAGGTGTTAGAAAATTAGCAGGAACTAAAGTTATGAGTACGGACTTAAGAGGAGGAGCAGCCTTAGTAACTGCTGGATTGGTAGCAAAAGGCAAAACGGAAATAACAAACATTGAATATATATTAAGAGGATATGAAGGTTTAGATAAAAAACTAAGAAATTTAGGTGCAAATATCAAGATAAAAGAAGGTGAGTAAATGCCAAGAGTAGCTAAGGATAAAGCAAGAAGAACAAAGAAAAAAGCAAATAAAATAGAGCAAGAAAATGTAAATACAAATACAAAAGATGACAAATTTAGTTTTGATGAGGAAATTGTTATAGGCTTAAAAAGAATTGACGAACCCAAAATTGTAGATAAAAAAATAAAAAAATCAAAGAAAAAAACTAAAGTTAACAGTAAAAAGGAAAAGAATAATAATAGAAATAAAAGCAATGCTAAAAATAATAAAAAAATAGAGGATGATTCTGACATCATAATAAAATCTAAATACATGAGGGGCTATGAAGAAGAGGAAGAAGAAATTAACCATAAAAGTACCAAGAAAAGTTATAAAAAGTCTAATAATGTAAGAAAAAAGGTAAAAAAAGAACCAAAAAAATTAACAAAACAACAAGAAATATCAAGAAGAAAGAGAAAAAAAATATTAAAGGTTATTAAGATTTTAACTCTATTTGCAATTATAATTGGAGGAATTGTATATACATTACTATCACCGATTTTTAATATAAAAAACATAGAGGTTTATGGCAACTCAAAAATATCTTCAGATACAATTATAAGTTTATCTGGACTTAACATAGAGCAAAATATATTTAGTTTTTGGACAAGCGACATAAAAGATGCAATAAAACAAAATGCATATATAGATAATGTGGAAATAAGCAGAAAATTACCAGATTCTATAGAAATAAAAGTAGAGGAAAGAACTGCTACATATATGTTAACATTAGGAAATGCCTATGTATATATAAACAATCAAGGATATATTTTAGAAATTACAAGTAAAAAACTTGAAGTTCCTGTTCTAATAGGGTATAATACACCAGCAGAGGAAATTATAGAAGGTAGTAGGTTAAATGAAACAGACTTAGAGAAATTAAATGATGTTTTAAAAATAATGGAAGCTACATCAAGTGGGGACAATAATTTATCTGAATTGATTACTCAAATTGATATTTCAGATAAAAACAATTATATACTTGATTTATCATCAGAAAAAAAGAAGATATATCTAGGCGATGTATCAGATTTAAGCACAAAAGTTTTATGGATAAATAAAATTTTAAAGGATGAAGAAAAAAATGAAGGAACTATATATTTAAACGTAAATTTAAATGTTGAAGAACCATATTTTAGAGAGAAAGTTTAGGGAGGCGATATATTTGAACAAAAAACAAATAGCAATTACCTTAGGAGTAATGTGCTTTTTATTAACAATAGCGATATGTGTTCAGTTAAGAACAATGAGTTCAGCTAGTTCAACTGTATCACAAACTTTATCTGACAATGGATTAAGAGATGAAGTTTTAAGAATGAAAGAAAAATATGATAATACATATAGTGAATTGGAAAATGCTCAAAAAGAATTAGAGAAAATAAGACAAGAAGCTACACAAAACGATAGTACAGCAGAAGCAAAAGAGCAAGAAATTAGAGAAAACAATATATTACTTGGAAATACAGATGTAACAGGTGATGGGGTAGAAGTCGTATTAGCTGATGCTACTGTTACAAATAGTTTAAATCCATCATATCAAATAATACATTTTGGAGATATACAAGACGTAGTAAATGAACTAAAAAATGCAGGAGCAGAAGCAATAGAAATAAATGGCCAAAGATTAGTTAATACTTCAGCAATTACTTGTGAGGGAAATATAATAAAAATAAATGGAGAAAGAGTAGGTTCACCATTTTATATAAGAGCAATCGGCTCACAAAGCTTGCTCTATGGAGCTTTAACAAGGGCAGGTTCTTACTTGGATATAATTAGAGAATATGGAAATACAGCAGAAGTAACAAAAGTAGATGATATTACTATATCAAAATATGCAGGTTCTATAACATATGAATATATGAAAGAGGACAAATAGGAGAGTGAGCAAGTGAAAAAATTAAAATTTAGAGCAGACATAACAACTGTAACGGTTGTAGTATTTATAGTATGTATAGTTTTAGTAAGTGTTATGCTAATGCAATTTAGAACAGTAGAACAGACAGACATAACCGAAATTGAGACCATGAGAGAGTCAGAACTGAGAGCATTATTATCAGATTGGAAAACAAGATATGAAGATGTAGCAAAACAACTTGAAGATACTAATAAGAGAATAGAAGAATACAATAAAACTATTGAGGATAATGAAGCTGCCGCCGACTTAATTGATGACGAACTAACTGAATCTAATATTTTAGTTGGGAAAACAGATGTATATGGTGAAGGTGTTGAAGTAACTTTAAGCGATGGAGACTATAGTGATGTGAATGCTAGTCATCTAATAGATTTAGTAAATGAACTTAGATATGCAGGAGCAGAAGCTATATCTATAAATGGTATTAGAATTCTAGCTATGACAGATATAGTAGAAATGGACTCATACATATTAATTAGTTTACAAAGAGTACAAGGACCTTATGTAGTAAAAGCAATAGGAGATAAAGACTATATGTCTACTATACTGCAATTAAAAGGTAGTGGATTTGTAGATATTACTTCAGATATAAATGTAAGCTTAGCAATTAAAAATAGAGTCGAAATACCAAAATATAACGGGGAACTAGAAATAGAGTATATGCAAGAAGTTGTAAGTGAATAAAGTAGGAGGTAATTATGATTTTTATAGCAATAGTTTTAGGATGTATAGTAGGTGCTCTAATTGGAGTAAATATGCCAATGATTTCATATACATATTCAGGATATTTGGCAATAGCTATTATTGCAGCATTAGATTCTGTGTTTGGAGGAATTGCCTCAACATTAAAGAAAAATTTTGATTTGAAAATTTTTGTATCAGGATTTTTTGGAAATGCTATTCTCTCAATACTATTAACATATCTTGGACAAAAATTAAATGTTGATATATACTTAGCAGCGATAGTGGTATTTGTAGGAAGAATGTTTAATAACCTAGCAATAATTAGAAGATATTATATTGATAAATGGACTGAAAAAAGACAAAAAAGCAAGAAAGTGGAAGTAAAGGAAACGACAAAAAAATAGAAAAAAATTTATAAAAACAGAAATAGTTGTATTTATCAACTAATGTTTCAAAAATATTACAAGAATATTACAAAATTATTACAAATTCTATTGACATTTTTTTTAAAATGTAATATTCTAATGAACAAATAAGAGCAGAAAAAAATGGAGGAATGTGCCTTGGCTATAGGAGATATTATCGTAGGAATGGACATTGGAACTTCAAAGGTAAGCTTAGTTATCGGTGAAGTTAATAATTTTAATCAAATTGAAGTCCTATGCACAACAAGTTGTAAGTGTAATGGTATAAAGAAAAGTAAAATAGTAGATGAAAACGAAATTGTAACAGCAGTTTCTAATCTAATTAAAGAAGCAGAATCAGAACTTGAAATGGAAATTAATTCAACATATTTAACTATACCTGGAAAATACGTTACAATAGTGCAAAACAGTATTACAAAAGAAGCCAAAGATAAATATGCAGGAATTTCTGGAAAAGATGTAAGTAGTGCAATATCACAAGTAAAAGATATTGATATGCCAGAAGGAATGCAAATTATAGACATTGTAACAGACGAATTCATACTAGATAATGGAAAAGTTGTTCAAGATCCAGTAGGAAGTTTAAGTTCTAGTTTTACAGTAAAAGCCCAAGTGGTTCTTGCAAATAGAGAATACATGAAGCAGTTGTCTAATATCTTTAGAAAAGCAGATATTGACATAGATGGGTTAGTACCTGTAACGCTTGCAGAAAGAAGTTTAGTATTAGATGGTAATGAATTAAATGATAACGTAATGTTACTAGATATAGGGGCTGGTAATACAGATATAGGTGTTTTTGAAGGACTATCTTTTTCATATACAAATACAATACCTCTTGGAGGAGATAGCATTACAAACGATATTGCATTAGTATTAAATATATCAGAGGAAGAAGCTGATAGATTAAAACATCAATATGGTTTAGCATTAAAGTCATTTATAGATAATGATAATGAAATATTACTAAATACATGTAAAGATGAAAACAGGAAAGTTATAAAAAGTTCTGAATTAGTAGAAATAATTGAAGCTAGAATAGAAGAAATATTTTCACTAGTAAATAAAGATATAACAGCTCAAGGAATTAAGCCAAGAATAAATAATGTAATACTAACAGGACAAGGGATTACAAGCATAAACAAAAGCGACGTGGCTGGAAAAATAATATTAAACATACCAGTAAAAATATCTACAGGAAGATTAGTAAGTACAGTAAGACCTGAATACAGAACTGCATATTCGTTGGTAAGATATATAGCATCAAGGCCTTTTGCAAAGAACTTATCTAGCAGTATAGATTCAAAGTCTAAGGAAAACATTTTTCAAAATATTCTTGGAAAAATTAAAGAATTTTTCTATTCGTAAAAATAAAAAAGAAAAATAAATAAAATTTTAGATTTAGAGGAGGATAAGCATTATGTTCGTGGATAACACAGATGAAAGTACAATGATGGATGGAACAGCAACAATTAAAGTAATAGGAATTGGAGGTGCTGGAAACAATGCAGTAAATAGGATGGTTGATTCTGGAATTAAAGGAGTAGAATTTATAACAGTAAATACAGATAGACAAGCTTTACTTTTATCAAAGGCTCCATCAAAGATACAAATAGGGGAAAAAATAACTAGAGGATTAGGAGCAGGTGCAAATCCAGACATAGGTGCTCAAGCAGCAGAAGAAAGCAAATCTGAAATAGCAGAAGCTTTGCGTGGAGCAGATATGGTATTTGTTACAGCTGGTATGGGAGGAGGAACTGGAACAGGTGCAGCTCCAATAGTAGCAGCTACAGCTAAAGAAATGGGAATTTTAACAATAGGAGTTGTTACAAAACCATTTACATTTGAGGGAAAGAAACGTTTATCTCAAGCAGAACGTGGTGTAGAGAGTTTAAAAGGAAAAGTAGATACACTAGTTGTAATTCCAAACGATAAACTATTACAAATAATTGATAGAAAAACATCAATAGTAGAAGCATTTAAAATGGCTGATGATGTATTAAGACAAGGTGTACAAGGTATATCAGACTTAATTGCAATTCCAGGTCTTGTAAACTTAGACTTTGCAGATGTTAAAACAATAATGTTAAATACTGGTATGGCACATATGGGGGTTGGTAGAGCATCTGGAGAAAATAGAGCAGAAGATGCAGCAAAACAAGCTGTACAAAGCCCATTACTCGAAACATCAATAGAAGGAGCAAGAGGAGTAATAATAAATATTACAGGTGGAACAAACTTAGGATTACATGAAGTTAATACAGCTGCAGAATTTATTCAACGCAGTGTTGACCCAGAGGCTAATATTATATTCGGTGCAGTTATAGATGAAAGTCTTGATGAAGATATAATTATTACAGTTATTGCAACAGGATTTGAAAAAGAACCAGGAATAAATTCAGGTATTCCAGTAGGAGATATTGTAGAAAAAGCATGGGATAAAAAGATAAATTCTATACCTAATCCTGCAGATAATTCAAGTTCAGCGGATAATTTAGACATACCATCTTTCTTAAGAAATAAGAGAGGAATGAATAAGTAATATTATATTTAATAAAAAATGGTTACTTATTCTTAAAGATATTATAAGAAAAGTGGCTTCGCCACATGTGCGTTTTGCTTCGCAAATACGCACGGCCCAAGGAAACTTAACCTTGTTGCTCCGGAAATTTCTAGCGAAATTTCCTATGCAATAAAAAAAGATAGATTTGTCGTAAATAATAATAGAAAAAAAGAAATAATCGAAATTAGTAGATTATTTCTTTTTTTCGTGCCTACAAACTGACATATTTTTTGAAACAAAAGTTGTACAATAGGATTGCTTAATAAAAAGAAAAAATATAAATTAAAATCTAATGAGCAATAATTGCAATTCATAATAATATTAATATGAGAAGAAGTATATATTTTTTCTTTTTATTTCCGGCCTCCAACTGCGTACAAACTGTAAATGCTTTGCATAACAGTTTGTAAACTTGTCGGTCCCCACCTTAAGCACTTCAATAAAAAGAAAAAATATATACTTCTTCTCAAAAGCAGAGTTTTAATTTTAACAAGAAATATTTACACTTAAAGTTTAATTAAAATGGAGGGAATAGTGACAATTTATGTTGATATAGTACTTTTAGAGAATTTGTGTATGAATTACATAATTTTATTTGGAACGGCTTATATAATAAAAATAAAAGTAAGACATATAAGAATCTTTTTTGCCAGTATGATAGGTGCTGTTTATGCTGTACTTGCATACTCAGGTATCTTTCCAATCTATGCTAATTTAATTACAAAAATAGTACTATCGATATGTATGGCATACATCGCATTTAATCCCAAAAAACTAAAAGGACTAATAAAAGAACTAATAGTGTTTTATTTGGTATCTTTTGCTTTGGGAGGGTGTGCTTTTGCACTTTTATATATAGTAAGACCTCAAGACATATTTATGAAAAATGGAGTGTATATAGGAACGTATCCTTTAAAAATCGCACTACTTGGAGGAATTACAGGATTTATAATAACATATGTTGCGATTAAAATAGTAAAAACACGAATCACTAAAAATGAAATTATTTATAAAGCAAAAATAGAAATTGGAAACCAAGAATTAGAAATAAATGTATTATTAGACACTGGAAATATGCTAAAAGATCCAATTAGTGGTGACGCCGTAATAATGGTCGAAAAAAATATGTTATATAAAATAGTACCTAAAGAATTGCTAGACAACATGAATAAATTTTTAGGAGGTGAGTTTGAAAATGCAGATAATTTAGAATATAAGAAAAGAATAAGATTTATTCCGTTTACATCTGTAGGCAAACAAAATGGAATGCTTCTTGGAATAAAGGCTGACTTAGTAAAAATAATTACAGATGTTGATGAAATTATAAACGAAAAAGCTATTATAGGTGTTTACGAAAAAACATTTAGCAAATCTGGAAAATATTCTGGACTTATAGGATTAGATATTTTAGAAAGGAGCGAAGCAGATGAACATCTTGCAAATATTAAAAAATAGTATAAGTACATTATATGTAAAATATATAGGAGATGACGAAATAGAAAATCTTCCAATATATTATATAGGAGGTAGTCAAACCCTACCACCACCGCTTGAGCCACAGGAAGAGGAAGAAATTTTAGAAAAATTATCTAATGGTGACGAAACTGTAAGAAAAACTTTAGTGGAAAGAAATCTAAGATTAGTCGTATACATAGCTAAGAAATTCGAAAACACAGGAGTAGGGATAGAAGATTTAATTTCAATAGGAACTATTGGCTTAATGAAAGCAATAAATACATTTAATACAAATAAAAACATTAAACTTGCAACGTATGCCTCTAGGTGCATTGAAAACGAAATACTAATGTATCTTAGAAGAAGCAATAGAATAAAGGGAGAAATATCTATAGACGAACCGCTTAACCAAGATGGTGATGGAAATGAACTATTGCTTTCAGATATTCTTGGCACAGATCCTGACATAACATCTAGAAGGTTAGAAGAAGAGGTTGATAAGAACTTATTAAGAGCTTCAATAAAAAAATTAAATAATAGAGAAAGAAATATAATGGAATTGAGATTTGGGTTTGTAAGCGGAAATGAAAAAACGCAAAAAGAAGTTGCAGATATGCTAGGAATTTCTCAAAGTTACATATCAAGGTTAGAAAAGAAAATTATAAGCAAAATTAGGAAAGAAATGATTAGCAAAACTGGATAAATTAAAAAATACCGCAAAAAAATTTGATAATACTTGTAAGAAATTATAAGTAAGAGAAAATGTCGATAAAATTTTGAATATAAGTCTTCCTTTTGGAAATAATTAGAGTAACATTCTTATTTTCAAAAGGGAGGTTTTTTCTTGTTTAATAAAGTAGAAATATGTGGTGTGGACACATCAAAACTACCTATATTATCAAATGAAGAAAAAAATGATTTACTAGCCAGAATAAAAAAAGGAGACAAAGAAGCCAGAACAAAATTTATAAATGGAAATCTAAGATTAGTTTTAAGCGTAATTAGGAGATTTTTTAGTAAAGGAGAAAATGCAGATGATTTGTTTCAAATTGGATGTGTTGGTTTAATAAAAGCGATAGACAACTTTGAGATAGAACAAAATGTTCAATTTTCAACTTATGCTGTGCCTATGATAATAGGAGAAGTAAAAAGATATTTGAGAGATAATAATTCGATAAGAGTAAGTAGATCTATTAGAGAATTAGCATATAAAATATCAGCCGAAAAAGACAAATTTCTTAAAGATAAAGAACGAGAACCAACGGTACAAGAATTATCTGACATTTTAGAAGTTTCGAGAGAAGAAATTATAATGAGTTTAGATGCAATACAAATGCCAATTTCTTTGCAAGAACCAGTTAATGGAAGTAATGTAGATAATATAAATATAGAAGATCAAATAAGTGATAAAAAGAATAGTGATACTTATTGGGCAGAAACAATTACAATAGTAGAAGCGATGAAAAAACTTAATGAGAAAGAAAAAATGATAATAAGAAAAAGATTTTTTGAGGGAAGAACACAAATAGAAGTAGCAGATGAAATTCGGCATATCACAAGCTCAAGTATCTAGATTAGAAAAAAATGCAGTTAATCATATAAAGAGGTTGTATAAGTGATGAATGTATTTTTTGTATTCGAGAACAAGCTCTTATAAAAGGCTGAAAAAGTACTCTTCATTCCATATTTTCCCAGTCTTCTATAAAAGCTTGTTCTCGAATAATGCAGGTAATTAACTAAAATCAAAATGTATGCAACTTTTGAAAAGTCAAACATATAATTAAATAGAAAAGAGTAAAAA
Organism: uncultured Clostridia bacterium; assembly: GCA_944391835.1. GTDB lineage: Bacteria > Bacillota > Clostridia > TANB77 > CAG-508 > CALXVA01. The sequence goes on from CALXVA010000022.1 coordinate 19,079, forward strand.
GTGATGTACAAAGATGTAGGAGGAAAAATGGGACAGAAAGGAATGGATTTTAAACATAAAGAAGTAATCAATATAAATGATGGTAGAAAACTTGGATATGTTCAAGATGTGTGTGCAAATTTGGAAACAGGTACAATAACAAGCATTATAGTTCCTGGAAGTAATAAATTTATGGGTATATTTTCTGGAGGAAATGAAGTAGTAATTCAATGGCAAAATATAAAATGTATAGGTGATGACGTAATATTAGTAGATATATAGTTTCATTTAATAGCTCGTGAACTTTCAAGGTTACATATTAAGTCTAAAAAATAGGGAGTCAGTACCAAGTAATTAGCTTTATTAATTAAAATTGCGAGCTAGAGCAAATTTCTAAAAAAAACTAAAATTTCTACAAAAAAAGTATTGACTTTAAAATAGGATTATGGTATATTATAAATGTACCGAGGATAAATATAAAAAATCAAGTATAAATTAGTAAAGTTTATTCAAAATAATAAAAAATCACAGCAATACTAGTTTATTATTTTGCACTTTTTTAGACAATAAAAAAACTTAAAAAAAGTTTCAAAAAAGTCTTGACAGAGCAAAACAAAAATGGTACAATAAATTGCGTTCTACATCAT
>CALXVA010000023.1 GCA_944391835.1 uncultured Clostridia bacterium
ACTGCACGACTATATATTGAATTATAGAAAAGATGATTTGAATGATATAAAAATAGCATTTTCGGGAATAGAAGAGCCAATAAGAGATTACTTTATAGATGAAGGAGACAAGGTTTCTAAAATTGGAGAGGTAGAACTTGTAATAAGTCAGTGGAAGGAAATGTATATTGTAACTTTTGAATACAAAGATATCTACTTTGATATTGAAACTACTGGCGTAACACGAAATGAGTTGGTAAGTTTGTTACAGTCTATTATAGATGGAATAGGTGGGTAGCTTAAAATCACAATAAAATGGGAGCATAAAGTTGCTCTCATTTTGTTTTTTTGCTAATATTAGATTATTAAAAGTTGTAAAATAAAATTTGGGTAGAAAAAATAAAAATTATAAAAAGTTGTAACAAAATAGCAATAATGGACACTAAATATTTGAAAGGGGGAAAAGTTATGCAGAATATGGACGAAATATATAGCAAATATGTAGACATAGTTTATAAATATGTATTCTGCTTAACAGGAAACGAAGATATAACCGAAGAAATTGTCCAAGAGACTTTTGTAGTAGCTATTAGAGACATAAATAAGTTCAGGGGAGAATGTAAAATATCAAGCTGGCTATGCCAGATTAGCAAATATATATGGTATAAAAAGCTAAAAAAAGAAAAACGAAACAAAGAAATATCACTAGATAATTTGCAAGATTCATTAGTTATGGAAGAATCAATAGAAGAGAATCTTTGTAATAAAGTAAATAAAATACAATTATTTAAAAAGTTACAAAAACTTGACGAAGATACCAGAAATGTAATGTACTTAAGAATATTTGGAAATTTTGAATATAGTGAAATAGCAGAAATTATGAATAAAACATCAAATTGGGCACGAGTTGTATTTTTTCGTGGTAAGCAAAAATTAAAGGAGGAATTAGATAAATGAAAAACGAATGTGATATTGTTAAAGATTTGCTATTTAGTTATAATGATGGGGTTTTGAGCGAAGCTTCTAAAAATTTTGTTGAAAAGCATTTAAAAACATGTGAAAGTTGTAATAATGTGTTAAAAGAAATAAGGCAAGAAAATGGAGAAATAGAGCAGGAAAAAAAGATTGATGCTTTTAAGGGTGTTAGAAAGAAAATAAGTAAACGAAATGTAATAATTTCTGTTAGCGTAATAATTATATTAATTATAATCATATTCAATGTGTTAGTCTTTGTGAATTATAATAAAATGATTACTACAATGCAAATAATTTTGCAAAAAGATATAACAGAGGAACAACTAGAAGATATAGAAAATGTAATTAGAGAAAATGCAAGTGAGGTTGAAATTAAATATCTTTCAAGCGATGAACAGCTAAACATGATGCAAAACTGGTTAGAAGAAGATGCTAATATTTTAGAACCCTATAGAGGAAGTGAAGATAATTCTCCTTTTAGAACAATCCTTATAGTAAATGTAAAAGATAATGAAGATATACAAAAAATAATGGAAGCAGTAAAAGATATGCCAGGTACATATAAAACATTTGACAATATAGAGCAAAATCCTTATTTATTATTCTTAAGTCAAATACTTTATAGATAGCATAAGAATCACATAAATAAATTATTAAGATAATTATTTTTTATATAGAATAATTATCTTTTTTGTGTTATAGTTATAGTAGAAAAAATAGTAAAAGGGGTTGCAAAAAATGGATAATGAAAATCAAAAAGAATTTAGTTCAAACTACACATTAGATTACAAAACATATAAAGAATTTTCTACTGGATATATAGCTACAAGAAAATCAAGTATAATAACATTATTTGTAGTTTTAGTTTTGCTAATTTTATGCATCATTTATAGAGATTATCAAATAGTAATTACATTTGGAGTATTATTTGGCATTTTTGCGTTATTAATTAAAGTAACAGGGCGAAACAAAATACAATATAAGAGATACAAAAGTTTAAATAACAATGAAGATGTAGAAACAAATATTAAAATTGGTAAAGATAAAATCGTATCTACATCTAAAAAAGGAGATGTTACAACTTACGAATTTAGTCAAATAACAAATATTGTAGAAACCAAGAACTTAATTATTCTAAAGCTAAAGTACAATATGGGAATTATTCTAAATAAAAATAACATAGAAGGTGGAACAAAAGAAGACCTGATAAATTATTTGTATTCAGTATGCAATAATTTAAAAAAGAAAAAAGTAAAAAATACTAAAGGGTGGTTAATACTAAGAAGAATAATGTTTGGTCTACTTGTTATAACAGTTATATTATCTGTAGTATTAAGTATATTAAAACAAAATCAAATGAATAATTATGTAAAATTGTTAGAGCAAAACGGATATGAAATTGAAATGCAGGAAAGTGTATACAATGGTAAAAATACAAAGCAAGCAACAATTTCTAAAAATTATGGGCATACTTGGTGTTATTTATATGAATTTGGGACTGATAATGATGCAAAAAGGAATATGGAGTACTGGGCAAATCAAGAGACAGATAACAATATAAAGCCAGAATATATTGTTAATAGTAGTAGAAATTATCAAAAATATGTGATAGATGAAGGGCAATATGTTATCTTAATTAGAAGAGACAATTATGTATTTTATGGAATAGGACATTCTCAATATAGAGAAGAATTAGATGAAATAGTAAACATTATAGAGGAAGAGATGAAATAAGGGAGATTTTAAATGTTAATAATTAGACAAGAAAATAAAAATGATTATGAAGAAGTATATAATGTGATTAAAACTGCTTTTGAAACAGCAGAGCATAGTGATGGGAATGAGCAGGATTTAGTAGTTGCATTAAGAAAAAGCGACAATTTTATTCCAGAATTATCGTTAGTAGCAGTTATAGATAATAAAATTGTAGGATATATTCTATTTACTAAAATAAAGATAGGCAAGCAAGAAGAACTTGCTTTAGCACCTCTTGGGGTATTACCAGAGTATCAAAAACAAGGAATAGGAAGAACTCTTATACAAGAGGGGAATAAAAAAGCGAAAGAGCTAGGGTATCACTATTCTGTGGTTTTAGGCAGCGACAAATATTATCCGAAATTTGGATATGTTTCTGCAAAAGAATATGGAATAGTAGCACCTTTTGATGTACCAGACGAAAACTTTATGGCAATTAAATTGAATGATACAGATATAGAAATAAAAGGCATTGTTCAGTATGCGAAAGAATTTGGAATATTATAAATGATGAAGAAAAATACAAAATATTAAAAGCACAACTAGGAAGATTATTTTGTACTAAAAAGTCAAAATAATCTTCCGTTTTCTATTGACAGAAGTTCATTTGTATTATATAATACAAACAATAGTTTGCAAGAAAAAAGAGAAATAGTTAAGACGCAAAAATAGATGTAGTAAGAACTAAATTATAGAAAAAGGATGTGTTCTTATGGATGAAAAAAAGAATGAAATTATTTTGTTTGAAAACCAAGGAGTAAAATTAGAAGTAAACTTAAAGGATGAAACGGTTTGGCTTACTTTAGATCAAATGGCAGAATTGTTTAAAAGAGATAAGTCTGTTATATCAAGACATATTAGCAATATTTTTAAAGAAGAAGAGTTGGATAAAAATTCAACTGTTGCAAATTTTGCAACAGTATCTATTGACTTAAAGTACACTCTAAGTGATATATTATAAAATATGAAAAAGGAGGAGAAAAATATGTCATATTTAGGAGAAGAAATAAAAAAATTAGGATTTGGACTAATGAGATTACCACAAAAAGATGGAGCAATTGATGTAGAGCAAACAAAGAAAATGGTAGATATGTTTTTAAAAGAAGGATTTACCTACTTTGATACTGCGTGGGCATATAACGGAAGCGAGGAGGCTATAAGGCAGGCATTAGTCGAAAGATACCCAAGAGATAGTTTTCAGCTTGCTACAAAAAATGCAGCTTGGATAAATTGCAAAACAAGAGAAGATGCTATCAATCAATTTGAAACATCATTACAAAGAACAGGTGCAGGATATTTTGATTTTTACTTATTACATAACTTAGGAGAACATAGAACAAAATCATTTGACGACTTTGATATGTGGAGTTTTGTTCAAGAAAAGAAAAAAGAAGGAAAGATTAAACATGTAGGATTTTCTTTCCACTCAACACCAGAAGAACTAGAAGAAATATTAAAAAAACATCCAGAAGTGGAATTTGTACAACTTCAAATTAACTATGCAGACTGGGAGAACCCAGCAATTAAGTCAAAAGAATGTTACGAAATGGCAAGAAAATATGGAAAGCCAGTCGTAATAATGGAGCCTGTAAAAGGTGGAATGCTTGCAAATCCACCAGAGCCAGTAGCTAAAATATTAAAGGAAGCAAATCCAAATGTTTCATTTGCATCTTGGGCTATTAAATTTGCAGCAAATTTAGACGGTGTTATTACCGTATTATCTGGTATGAGTAATATTGAGCAAATGCAAGATAATTTGTCATATATGAAAGATTTTACAAAATTATCAGAAGAAGAGAAAAAAGTATTAGATAAAGCACAAGAAGAATTGAAAAAGATTCCGTTAATTCCTTGCACTACTTGCAATTATTGTGCAAAAGTATGTCCTATGAATATTGGTATATCTGGTTCATTTACAGCAATGAATATGCTAACACTATATGGTGATATGGCAGGAGCTAAACATCAAGAAAGTTGGCTAGTTGGAGGCCACGGAAAGAAACACGCAGAAGAATGCATTAAATGTGGTAGATGCGAAGAAGTATGTCCACAACATATTAAAATTAGAGATGAACTTGTAAAGGTAGCCGAAACATTAGGAAGCAACTAAGAGAAGCCAGAAATTCAAAGTATGACAAATAGGTGAATATAAAATAGCTATAAAAAGGAAGTAATTATATTGCTAATTACTTTCTTTTATTATACAATAAAATTATCGAAAAACAATAAAAAAATATTGACAATCAAAAATAAAAAGTATATACTATTGCTCGATGAAGAAAAGATTGGAGGAAAATTAAATGAAAATTTCAGGAGAGAAAAGTCTATCGTCAAAAGTAGAAAATGGATTAAAAATCTTATTTTTAGTAATTGTATTACTAGATGTAATTACACTAGGTGTTGCAGGTGTGGCAATATTCTCAGAATTTAATAGCTTTTCTGTTAGAGAAAATTATTTAACAAGAATTGTTCTAGAAGCAATTATTAGTGTAGTGCTTCTTTTAACAGGAATTGTTGCATTATTTATTATTCATCAATTTATTAAAATATTTAAAAATTTAAAAGAAAACAAGCTATTTGAAAAGGAAAATGCAAAAGCCTTAAACAAAATTTGTACTATGTCGATAGTTATAGGGAGTTTATACTTAATTTGCCTAGTAGGAGTTAGTATCCTTTTAGAATATTTTAATACAATAGACTTTTTAAGTAGTCTCTTAATAAAAGTACTAATTCTAGTATTCGCAGTCGCATTTTTAATATTCGGAATTGGAATTAAAATTCTAAACTATATATACATAAAAGCGATTGAATATAAAGAAGAAAACGATTTTACAATTTAGTATAAAAAGTAACAGGGAATAAACTTATTTGGTATAGATTAACAAAGAAACAATAAGTTATGTAAATCTTTTTGCAAAATAAGCCCGTCCCCAATTGTAAAAAATAAGAGAGAAAGGATGAAAAACAGTGCCAATTATTGTTAATGTAGATGTAATGCTAGCTAAGAGAAAAATGTCTTCTGGTGAGCTTGCAGAAAAAGTTGGAATAACCCCTGCTAATCTTTCAATATTAAAAACAAATAAAGCAAAAGCAATAAGATTTTCTACATTAGAAAAGATATGCGAGGTTTTAGATTGCAAGCCAGGAGACATATTAGATTATGCAAAGTAACTCAGAAAAAGGGGACAGTCCCCAATTTCTAAAAAGGAAGGAACGTAATATTATGGAAATTATAAGTAGTACTATACTTGCCATAATACAATCAATTTTGTTTTATGGTAAAGAGATAGGAATTTCAATGTTAATATTTTCTATTATAGGAAATGGGTTAATAAGCTACATCCTTATTAGAAAAAACAAAATAAAGAATAAAAAAGGATTTTTTTTAATAATACCAATAATATTATTAAGTAGCACATATTTTATCTTTGCAAATACAACATTTTATATAGCTAATATTTTTATAATAATAATATTAAACCTAACGATGTATGCAATAGCAATAACACCAAAAAACTATTTGAGAGGTTATATAGTCAATTCATTTGAATTGCTAAAAAATACAATTACAGGTTGCAAAGAGGGAAAAGATTACACAAAAGAGAAATCAAAAGAAAATATAAAAATCAAGAATAAAATAGAAAAAGAAAATGTTAAAAAAATAGCTATTTCGTTATTGATAGTGTTTGCAGTTGTAGGTGTTGTTATAGGTCTACTTATTTCTGCAGATAGCATATTTGCAAATATATTTGAAAACATTGCAAACGTATTTAAGAATATAAATATAAGTAGTACATTAAGATTTGTAATAAGACTTGTGCTAATAGTAGTTGCGTATATTTTAATTTTAAGTTTTATCCTAAAACTAAACAAAGAATATAATTATCAAGCAAAAGAACTAAAAACTAACAACAATAAATATGCTTTTACAATAAAACTACTTTTAATAGCACTAAATATAGTATACTTAGTATTCTGTTTTATTCAAATAGAATCATTATTTGCAAAAATAAATATTGATACAGATTTTAATTATGCAAGCTATGCAAGAACAGGATTTTTCCAACTTATGTTTGTTTCATTTATAAATTTTGCAGTTATACTATTATCAAACAAATTTAATGAAAACAAAGAGAAAAGCATAAAAATACTAAATCTATTTTTAGTAATATTTACAATAATTATAGCTATATCATCAATGTATAGAATGTATATGTATCAAATGGAATTTGGGTTAACATACCTAAGAATGTTTGTATACATCATACTATTTACCGAAATATTAACTTTTGTACCAATAACAATATATATTTTTTACGAGAAATTCGACTTTATGAAATGTAGCTTTGTTATATGGATATGCATTTATTGTGCAATTAACTTTATAAATATAGAAAGAATAATAGTAGATACAAATGTAAACAGAACTTCTAGTACAAGAGGTATAGATTATGAATACATTTGTAGCATCGCAAGTGAAGACAGTTTTGATATATTAGAAGCAGAACTACAAAAGGATAATTTGAATGCATTAGATGAGTTAAGACTAACTAAAACATTGTTAACACTTGCAAATGAATCAAAAGAAACGGATTGGCAAGAGTTTAATATATCAAAATGGAGATTAAACGAGAAAAATATTGACACACAAGAGTTAGAAATACAAGTAGAAAACTTAGATGACGATGCTAAGGAAGAAGAACTTAGACAAAGAAGAGAGGCAGAAGAAGAGGCTGAAAGGGCAAGAGAAGAAGAAAAATCGAGCAGACTTGCTAAAGAAAAATTAGCAATTTCAGAAGATTCTATAAAGTGTGTGTATAAAAATATCATAAGCGAGAATGAAGCATATGTGGTAGAAGTAACAGGATATTCGACAGGAGTTGAACAATGGACTATTGGAAAAATTACTGACAATGGCACAAAATACAAAGAAATGAATTCATTTGCTATTGCTCCAACAAGTGAAATAGAATTTTTTGAGGATGGTTTAGGATTTTTGGAAAAATCAGATAGTATTTATTCTGCAAGTTCTGATTTGCTAGTAACACGTGACTCTGGTGAAACATTTGATAAAATAGAATTTCCAGAAGGAGAGTTTACTCTATCAGATCCAGAGGGAAAAGCTTGGGAAGAATGTTATGACTATTTTTATTTACCAACTAGAGAAGAAGATGGAACCTTAATAGTATTAGTTTCAGGAGGATATGAAGGTGGATACAATGGTGGAAAGACACGCGCTAAATATATTTCAAAAGATGATGGTTACACGTGGGAGTTTGTAGGAGAAGTATGGAAAGAGTAGAAAAATGAGGAATATACAGGGCAAGGACAATACATCGGAGAAGCAACAGATAATTCTCTTCCTGCATATACTGGCTCTGGATTAGAATATATTTGGGAAGAAATGGAGAAAAATCCAGATGTTAACATAGAGGATACTATTGAAGATTTAATATTTAATTTACCAAATATGACGGAATATGAATACTATACAGTATTAGGAATGAAAATTGATTGGACAAATTTATATAGAAAGCTTACAGATGGAAAATATAGACTAACATTTTCTGGTAAGGGCTCATTTCCGATTTTAATAGAATTTTCAGTAAATGATGGAGAGGCAGAGATGATAAGCAATGAATTGGGAGTGTAAATAGAATTTAAACGTATGCATAGTACAAAGATTGGCAGATTGGCAAGAATCAGCAGAACACGAAGAAGCAGCTGTGCGCAATATGGGCTATAGAGAAGGAAAAGAAGAAAGCAAAATAGAGAAAGTAAAGAAAATGAAAGAAAAGAATATAGATATTAGCACAATAGTAGAATTAACAGGGCTAACTGAGGAACAAATTAAAGTAATATAAAACTATAACGAAAAAACAAATGTATAATTATAGTGTAGAACTATATTTTATGCACTTGTTTTTTTGTGCATAATAAGAATAACATAAATTTGAACTCTGATAAAATAACCAAAAAAATTTTCAAAAACATATTGACTTAGAGCGAACTCTAGGTGTTATATAATAGATGTATTAAAATCTCTTCTATAATATAATCAACAAAGAAAAAAGTAAAAACAATATAAGATATATAGAACTGAAAAAAGCAGGAAGTGATGAAAAATGACAATATCAGAAGTTAGCAAAAAATACAACTTAACACAAGACACAATAAGATACTACGAAAAAATCGGACTTTTGCCGAAAGTGCCTAGAAGCAAAAACGGAATTAGAGACTTTGACGAAGAAGCGTGCAACTGGATAGAGTTTATAAAATGTATGAGAAATGCTGGAATGGAAATCGAAATACTAATTAAATATGTTACGCTATTTAGACAAGGTAAAGATACTGTAAAAGAGAGAAGACAATTACTTGAAGAACAAAAATCAAAGCTTTTAGAGAAACAAAAAAGCATTAACGAAACATTGGATAGACTAAATTATAAAATAAAACTATATGATGAAATCGAAGCAGGAACTAGAAAAGATTTTACAGAAAAGATATAAAACCTAAAATTTAGGCTATTATATTATTAGTTTATAATTATTTATTATAATAAAGATAAATTAAAGAGAAAGGAAGATGTATTATGGAAAAGTCTAAAGTATATTTTACTAAAGAAATAACACCAGAGAGTGTAGTAAAAATGTATGAAACATTAGGAGTTAAACTACCTGGAAAGGTAGCTGTTAAGGTTCACTCCGGAGAGGCAGGAAACCAAAACTATTTAAAGCCAGAGTTTATGAAACCAATGGTAGAGTATATAAATGGTACTATAGTTGAAAACAATACTGCTTATGAGGGAGAAAGAACTACAACAAAAGACCATTTAAAGGTAATTGAAAGTCACGGCTGGAACAAAATATTTAATGTAGATATTTTAGATAGTGAAAAACCAGACCTAGAGTTAGAGATTCCAAATGGAAAAATTTTAAAGCAAAATTTTGTTGGAAATCATATTAAAAATTATGACTCTATGTTGGTGATTTCTCATTTTAAAGGACATCCAATGGGTGGATACGGTGGAGCATTAAAACAATTATCAATTGGATGTGCTTCAAGAGAAGGAAAAATGTGGATACATTCAGGAGGAAAACAAAAAGATGGTTTAATAGGACCAGATAATTTTGCAGAACAAAATGTATTCTTAGAGTCAATGGCAGATGCAGCATCAAGTGTAGTTAAGCATTTTGGAAAAAATGTTGTATATATAAATGTTATGTGCAACTTATCTGTTGATTGCGATTGTTGTGCAGTTGCAGAAGACCCTTGTATGAAAGATATTGGTATTTTAGCAAGCACAGACCCAATAGCTATAGATCAAGCTTGTATAGATTTAGTATATAATTCAAAAGACCCAGGTAGAGACCATTTTGTAGCTAGAGTAGAAAGACAAAATGGAATTCATACTATAGAAGCTGCAGCTGAACTTGGCTTTGGTACAAGAGAATACGAACTAATAAACGTAGACTAAAAAATAGGTAAGGAGCTTTGTATATATGAAAACATTATATTTCGATTGCTCAAGTGGAATTAGTGGAAATATGACACTTGGAGCATTACTAGAAATTGTTGGAGATGACAATTATCTATTACAAGAACTAAAAAAATTAAATGTAGATGGATATAAAATAGAAATATCGAATAAAGTAAAAAATGGAATTACAGGAAAGTATGTTGATGTAATATTAGACGAGGAACATCATCACGAGCATATACACGAACATAATAATGAACATCTGCACAACGAAGAACATAGCCATAGTCACCACCACGAACACAGAAATTTAAATGATGTAAATGAAATAATAGACAAAAGTTCAATAGATGAAAAATCTAAAGACTTGGCTAAAAGAATATTCTTAAGAGTTGCAAAGGCTGAATCGAAAGTGCACAATAAGCCATTAGAAGAAGTGCACTTTCACGAAGTAGGTGCAATAGACTCAATAGTAGACATAGCCGGAACAGCAATCTTAATAAATAAAATAAATCCAGACAAAATATTATCTAGTGTGGTTAATGATGGATACGGATTTATAGAATGTGCGCATGGAACAATGGCAGTACCGGTACCTGCTACAACTGAAATATTTGCAAATTCTAATGTGAAATTCAGACAAATAGATGTAGACACAGAACTTGTAACACCAACAGGTGCAGCAATAATAGCAGAACTTGCAGAAGACTTTACTACACTACCAGCAATGATTACAAGAAAGATTGGCTGGGGCGCAGGGTATAAAGACTTGAAAATACCAAATGTGCTTAAAGTATATTATGGAGATATGGACAAGCCAAACGAAAACTTTGTAGTAATGGAAACAAATATAGATGACTGTAGTGGAGAAATATTAGGTCACACAGAAGAACTATTATTTAAAGCTGGAGCATTAGATGTATTCTTTACACCAATCTTTATGAAAAAGAATAGACCTGCATATAGAATGACAGTTGCATGTAGAAAAGAAGATATGCTAAACTTGCAAAAAATAATATTTAGAGAAACTACAACAATAGGAATAAGATATAGAACAGAATTTAGAACTGAACTTGAAAGAGAAAACACAGAGGTAGATACAAAATACGGCAAAATTAAAGTTAAGAAAGTAGAAAACAATGGAGAAACCTATATATATCCTGAATATGAAAGCTTGAAAGAAGTTGCAAGTAAGAATAATGTTCCTTTAAAAGAGTTGTATAAGTTAGACTTTAAATAATATTTTGAATATATCTAAGAAACTATCTTAGTTAGAGTAAACTTCTAAAAAAGTATTTCAAATATGTCGGTCAAGACGATTTTCATAGAACTTCTAAATGGATTTTATGGCACCTTTCCATCTGAGATGAACTCTTTCCATAAAATCCATTAAGAATTTCTATTTTCAAATCACTCTCCATTACATATTCTTATACTTTTTAGAAGCCCACTCTAACTATCATAGTAAGATAGGTAAAATTACTTGAAATAAGATAGGAGTTTTAACCAATGGAAATTAAAGAAATTTTGCAGGAGTTATGCGAAAATAAAATTAGTGTAGAGGAAGCAGAAAAGGAAATAAAGAATAATCAGTTTGAAAGTATTGATGACTATGCTAAAATTGACCATAACAGAAAAGAAAGAGCAGGCACTTCTGAAGTTGTTTTTTGCCAAGGCAAGAAAGATGAATTTTTAGTAAATATATATAAAAGCATATATAATGAAGCAGGAGAAGTGCTTGGAACAAGAGCAAGCAAAGAACAGTATGAACTTGTAAAGAAAGCTTTTTCGGAATTGAACTATTTGAAAGAAAATAGCTTACAAGAAAATAGCTCAAAAGTAGATGCTTTAAAAACAGGTAATGATAGCAAAAATATAAATGTTAGTGGCATAGATGTAAAATATAGTGAGATTTCTAAAATTCTAAAAATAGAGAAGAACAAAGAAAAAGTAGGCAATATTGCTATATGCACTGGTGGAACTGCAGATATACCTGTTGCAGAAGAGGCAGCCGAAACAGCAGAGTTCCTTGGCAATTATGTGGAAAGAATATATGATGTGGGAGTGGCTGGAATTCATAGAATTTTGTCACAAAGAGATAAACTAGAAAAAGCAAATTGCATAATTGTAATTGCAGGAATGGAGGGAGCGTTAGCCTCTGTAGTTGGAGGTATGTCCAAAGTTCCTGTAATCGCAGTTCCAACTTCTGTTGGATATGGTGCAAACTTTGGAGGCTTAGCAGCACTTCTAAGTATGATAAATTCGTGCAGTAATTGCATTAGTGTAGTTAATATAGACAATGGATATGGAGCTGGATATATTGCAAGTCAAATAAATAGATTGGCGTGTGGCAAAAAGTAATGCAAAAATAAAATAAGGAGCAATTTATATAAATGTTGGATGAGTTAGAAAATGAATTAAAAAAGCTAAAAAAGGTTGCAATTTGCTATTCTGGTGGAATTGATTCTAGCTTTTTGCTATATTTTGCAAATAAGGTTTTAGGTAAGGAAAATGTGCTTGGGATTATTGCAAATGGACAAATGGTTGCAAGAAGTGATTATGAAGATGCTATTAAATTTGCCAAAGAAAACAACTTTAATTTAGCAGAAATTTCATATAACGCACTTGAAGTAGAAGATTTTAAAAACAATACTAAAAATAGATGTTATAGTTGCAAAAAGAATTTAATGACCAAAATCAAGGAAGAAGCAAATAAGCAAGGGTACATCAATGTGCTAGATGGCAAGAATGTTGATGATACAAAAGTGTTTAGACCAGGAAATAAAGCTACACAAGAATTAGGTATCATTAGCCCTTTAGAAAAAGCTGGATTTACTAAGGCAGATATTAGAAAATATAGCAAAGAATGTGGAATAAAGTTTTGGAATAAACCTTCAAACTCTTGCCTTGCAACTAGATTTCCATATAATACAGTTTTAACAGAAGAAATACTTAAAAAGGTTGAAATAGCAGAGGATTATATAAAACAATTTAATATAAACAGAGTTAGAGTAAGAGTTCATAATAATATTGCAAGAATTGAAGTAGAAGAAAAGGATTTCCAAATTATTATGGGTGATAGAGAAAAAATAGTAGATAAAATAAAAGAATTAGGTTTTGAATTTGTAACCCTAGATTTAGCCGGAATAAGAAGTGGAGTATTTGGTTGGTTGTTTTGACACAAAATTCCACGGCTTTACAGAAATCAAAAGGCAAGAAGATATTGACAATATGCACTTTCCAATAGGTGGAGGAACAGACTTTGACGTAGCTGTTCAGGCTTTTTCAAGAAGAGTAACAAACAAAATAATATTTAAAGATGGATATGCTAAAATGCCTAAAACAGATGTGAGAAACGTGATTTGGGTTGTGTTTGGAAATGAAAAAATAAATCCAAGAGGTGGAAGAGTAATAAACATTACAGGAGAACAATTAAAAAGACTATATAAATACGAACAAAAAGAAAAAGAGGAAGAAACAAGTAGATAAAAATGTAGAGGGTAATATGAGAAATTTTGATGAAATAAAAAAAATAATAGGTAGTGGCATAAGGAGTTTTATAAAAAAACTAAAATACGTACTAAAATCAATGCCAATTAAAATAAAAATAATAGCACTAATTATATTAGTTATTATAGTTGCACTAATATCAATAGCTATAATCAGGGCAATTAGAATAGAAGAAAGTAAGCAAAAATATGAAGTATACGATGGCACAAACTTAGACGAAAGCAAGTATCCAGGCTACAAGGAGCTAATAGATAATTTGCAGGCAAGCCATCCTAATTGGACATTTACTTTATTCTATACCAAGCTTGATTGGAACGAAGTAATTGCAAATGAGGGACATTCGGACTTAATAACAAATCCGTTAAACCTAATACCAGACTCTTCTTCGTATCCAGAGGATTGGAGATGTGAAATCTGTGGAGACAAAAGGTATGATAATGGAACATGGTTATGTGCTTCAGATAAAGCAATAAAATATCAAATGGACCCTAGAAATATTTTAAATGATGACAATATATTCCAATTTCTAGAGCTAAAATATACAGAAGGAGCACATACAACCCAAGGCATACAATCACTTACAGAGGGGTCTTTTCTTGAAGGAGAAAGTATTGCAGAAGCTTTAATACAAGCTGGAGAAAATGCAAATGTAGACCCATACTTTATCACATCAAGATTGATACAAGAGCAAGGACGAAGTGGAACTACTTTGTCACGTGGTTATGAATATAATGGCGTAACAGTATACAATCCTTTTAATGTAAATGCAACGGGAAATTCAAGTGAAGAAATTATAGAAAATGCAGCTAAGTATGCATTCGAGCAGGGCTGGGATACTCTAGAAAAAGCTTTAATTGGAGGAGTAAATTTTGTAAGAAATGGTTATATAGATGTAGGACAAAACACGTTATATTTGCAAAAATTTGATGTAGGAAATCAAGATGGAGAACTATATTGGCATCAATATATGCAAAATTTATTGGCACCTAAGTCAGAGGCAAGCAATATGAAAGCTATATATGAGGCATCGGGCACAGTAGATGCAAGCTTGAATTTTATAATTCCGTTATATGAGAATATGCCGGAAGAAGTTTCGGAATATTAAATGTAGGAAAAATTTGAAAAATCCCCTACATTTAACAAAAACCACTACACAAAACAAAAAAATTATGATAAAATATTTTAGGTTATAAAATTTTGCATAAAATATGCAAATAGTAAACTGAAAAATAAAAAGGAGGAATTAACTATGTCGGGACATTCAAAATGGCACAACATACAAGCAAAAAAAGGAAAAGCAGATGCAGCAAGAGGAAAAATATTTACAAAATTAGGTAGAGAATTATTGATAGCAGTAAAGCAAGGAGGACCTGATCCGGCTGGTAATTCTAAACTTAAGGACGTAATAGCAAAATGTAAGGCAAATAATATGCCAAACGACACAATAAATAATGCAATAAAAAAAGCATCAGGAGCTGGAAACAGCGAAAATTACGAAGAAATTACTTATGAAGGATATGGCACAAACGGTGTAGCTGTAATAGTTGAAGCAAGTACAGACAACAAAAACAGAACAGCAGCAGATGTAAGACACGCATTTGATAAAGCTGGAGGAAATTTGGGTACATCTGGTTGTGTATCATACTTATTCTCTAAAAAGGGAGTAATTGTTATAGATAGAACTACAACAGATTTATCTGAAGATGATATGATGATGTTAGCTTTAGACAACGGAGCAGAAGATTTTGAAGCTAGTGATGAATGTTATGAAATAACAACATCACCAGAAGATTTTGCAAAAGTTAGAGAAGCATTAGAAGCACAAGGACTAGAATTCTTAGAAGCAGAGGTTCAAATGGTTCCATCTACATACATTAAATTGGATGAAAAGGATAGCGAGAAAATGCAAAGGTTAATAGACAACTTAGAAGATTTAGATGATGTTATGAATGTTTACCATAACTGGGAAGAGTAGAATTGAAAAATAATTGCGTTTTGGCGTTGTTGAACTACACATCGAAAATCCTCAGCGTACAAAGAGTACGCTTCCGGTTTTCTCGTTTGTTCGCCTAGCCAAAAGCACAATTTTTTTCAATTTATAATAAAGCTTTAGAGGCAGAGAAAATTATTCATTAGGATATTAATAGTTCTTTGCTTTTTTACTAAAGAAAGGGGAAATTATGAAGAAAAAAGGTTTAATAGTTGCAATTATAGTTATAGTAGTTCTACTAGTTTTAGCAGGAGGAGCATTTACATATATATACATTGGAACAGATTTATTATTATCAGAAAGACAAGGTTTTGAAAAATATGCTATACAACTAGTAGTTGGAGAAAATAAGTTTATATCAAGCAATTTAGAAAGCTATTTTAACAGAAAGGAGACTACTCCATATACTATTGATGGCACAATAAGTGCTGACACAATGCTAATTGGAGAGGCTGCTTCAACAAATTCTACAGATATGCAGGAATTAGTAGATATACTTAGATATAGTGACCAGACTAATATTTCTTTTGAAGGAAAAGTAGATAATGCAAACAAAAAATTTGAGCAAAACATTTCAATTAACTATTCAGATACTGTAAAGTTTCCATTTACATATAGAGCTGATGGGGATGTATATGGAATACAATCTGATGAAATCGGTACTACTTTTATTGCAATAGAAAATAATAATTTACCAACATTGCTTCAAAATCTAGGAACAACTGACGTAACAGGTATACCAGACAAATTAGAGTCTACAGAGTTGCAGAATGCAAATTTTACAGATGAGGAAAAAACTCATATATTAAATACATACATTTTACCAATATACAACGGTCTAACAGATGATAAATTTTCTAAGCAAGATAATTCTGATGGTTCTGTAACATATACACTTACACTAACAACAGAAGAGTTAAAAAACATACTTATACAAGCTTTAAAGATTTTTAGAGAAGATCAATCAATGATTGATAAAATGAATAATATAATACAAGAATTGTATGGTGACAATTATGATGAAACTTCTATGGAAATAAACCAAAGGAGTATACAGGAAGTTATAAGCAATATAGGAAATACTACTGTAGAAGATGGCATAGTACAGCTTGGTATAACTCAAGCAGATAGAAAAGTTAGCGAAATAAGCATAACTTATGGAGAAATATCTGTAAATATTTCAAAATTAAGTTCTAATCAATCAGGAGATAACTATAATATATCAATACTAAAAGGAGGGGATACTCTATTTGATTTAGAAATGTCTTATTCAGTAATAGATACTAATAGTTTGCATGAACAATATATTGCTACAGTTAATATTGAAAATAAAACAACTACTAAATATCATTATTCTAATACAGTAACATTTGGAAGTAATATAAGCTTTGAACCACTTAATGCAACAAATTCTGCAATATTAAATAGTTATTCTACTGAACAGTTATTACCATTCTTAGGACAACTAGGAATTAGAATTGTACAAATAAACAATGAGCAGATGACTGAACTTGGTTATCCAACAGAGTTAATAAATCCGGTCATTATGTGGTTTGCAACACCATCAATAGTAACAACTATGCAAAATCAAGAGAATATAGTTGATAATGCAGAGGAAGGACAACAAAATTTTAATGAAACACTAGAACAAGATAATGAAAGCTTAGACAATATAGAAGGGCAAATACAAGACTTATATGAAAACTCAGAAGCAAATAATATAGATACATCTAATATTACTGCAAACATAAATTAAAAAACAATTATAAAATAGTTCTAAAATAAAAAATACAGCATATATATTTAATATATGTTGTATTTTTTTATTGCATAAGAAAATAGTTAAAATAAGTAAACTTAACCTTGTTGCTTCAGAAATTTGCATTTGCAATAAAAAATTAAAAGAGAGGTAATAGCAAATGAAAAATAATGTTTTAGAAGTACTAGAATATTTTCCAAATAAAGTAAGGGAATGCTTAACTAAGTATGAAAAAGTATTATATGAAACTCAAGAAATACATTTGTATACTAATAAAAACATATACTTAAGGACAAGTTCAGACGAAGTAGAAGTTAATTATATAACTATAAGCAATGACATATTAGAAACACTTCAACGTATTTGTGATAATTCTATTTATACATATCAAAATCAAATTTGTAATGGATTTATTACAGTTAAAGGTGGGCACAGAGTTGGTATATCTGGCGAAGTTGTAATAAAAGATGGACAAGTAATAAATATATCCTACATATATAGCTTGAACTTTAGAATTGCAAGACAAGTGCTTGGATGTAGTAACACAGCATTGCCATACATATTAAATATTAAAGAAAATACTGTGTATAACACAATTATTTTATCACCACCGGGTAGAGGAAAAACTACACTGCTAAGAGATGTTGTAAGAAGCATAAGCAATGGAATTGAAGAAATAGGATTTAGAGGTATACACGTAGGTATAGTAGATGAAAGAGGAGAAATTGCTGCTATGTATAAAGGAACTCCTCAAAATGATGTGGGAAAGAGAACTGATATATTAGACAATATTAGCAAGGACAAAGGTCTAAAGATGTTAATAAGAGCAATGTGTCCACAAGTGGTAGTGGCAGATGAAATTGGTACGAAAGAGGATATTGAAGCTATAAAGTATGCAGTGACATCTGGAATAAAAGGAATTTTTACAGCGCATAGTGGAAATTTAGATGATGTTTTGCTAAATCCTATATTAAAAGAACTGTATAACTTAAATATAATCGAAAGGACTATTTTGATAAGCTCAAATAGAGAAATTAACTTAATAGATAGCAAATAAATTTTACATAATCAAAAGATAAAACTAGAACGAATTAAACTATTTTACTTGTTAAGAAAGAAAAAATATAGAGAAAGGGAGGAAAACAAGTGATTTTTATAAAAGCTTTTATTTTATTATTGATATTCATCGGAAGTTTAAATGCAGGCAAAATAATTGCTAAGAAATACTCAAACAGAGTACAAGAATTACGTGATATGAAGAATGCACTTAATATGTTTTTAACCAAAATAAAATTTACTTATGAGGCCGTTCCAGTAAGTTTTAATGAAATAGGAAATAATATAAATGGAAATATTGGAAAAATATTTAGAACTGCTTCTGAAAATATGAAAGAAAAATCAGCTGGAGATGCATGGGAAGAAGTTATTGATAAAACTCAAACTAGCCTAACTAATGAGGACAAAGATATAATAAAAGGTTTAGGAAAACTGCTTGGAAAAACTGACCTAGATGGGCAAGTAAGCGAAATAAAACTTGTACAAAATTTTTTGACTACACAAATTGAACTCGCTGAAAAGGAGAAAGAGAAAAATGAAAAACTATACAGAACTTTAGGTGGTGTTGTAGGAATTGCGATAGTTATTATATTAGTTTAAAACAAGCAAAATATGAAGCCACACTATGGAATTTTAAATCATAGCACAAATTATCTTAAGGTATGGTTAGAAAGGATTTATTATGGATATAGATTTATTATTTAAAATTGCAGCAATTGGGATTTTGGTAGCAGTTCTTCATCAGGTCTTAGTAAGAGCTGGAAGAGAAGACCAAGCTATGATGACTACGCTTGCTGGACTAGTAATAGTGCTTACTTTAGTAATCAAGGAAATAAGTACATTGTTTGATTCTGTAAGGACTATGTTTGGATTATAAGGATTTAGCATTTAAAATACATATTGCTATGATTACATCATAACCTGCAGAAAATTTTGTTTTTCTAATTTAGCATTGAAATACATATTGCTATGATAGCTAAGCTTTGTGTATAAGGCATATGGTCACAACAGATGCTATAATTACCTCTTCGTCATTGATAGTTATTTCAATAGGAGGGTGAACTTTTTCTATACAAAAAAAGAGAGGAAACTTAATAATGGATATTATAAAAATTATTGGAGTAGGACTTATTTCTTTAATAATAAT
>CALXVA010000024.1 GCA_944391835.1 uncultured Clostridia bacterium
AGTTCATCTCTGATGGAAGGGTGCCATAAAATTATTTTAGAATTTCTATGAAAAAGTAGCTTGACCGACATATTTGAGATACTTTTTTTATAAGCCTACTCTAACCTATTACTAGAATTACAATAATTGTAAAATATAAAGATATTATTTTACAACAAATTTTTCTTTTATAATCCTTAGCTAAAATACACAATTTTATTTTCTGGAAAATATTCATTTAATAATTTTCCTATATATTCCTCGCCTATTTTCCTTTGTTCTTGCTTGTAGGTATACTTTCCTTTTCCTCTTCCTGTCATCAAATCTTTATTGTATAAATCTATTGCACTAGGAAATGCCTCTTCATTTATTTTTCTATGAACATAGCTATATGTCATAAAAATTACTTCGAAAAATGTACTTTGTTTTACTTTATCACTTAGATTGTCTTTTAAATATATAACTAACTGCTTATATAGCTCTTTCCAGTTCTCTACAAATATAACTGGAGCTATTAGTATTCCTACTTTATACCCAGCATCTGCCAATTTATTTATTGCCTTTACTCTATTCTCTAAGTTAGATGTTCCCATCTCAACTTTTTGAATAATTTCCTTGGGATTAACACTCATCCTTATAATTACTCTTTCTTTTCCCTCTACATCAAGTATATCATCTACTATATCGAATTTAGTAGGAAATGTTATATAGCCCTTTTCTGCTCTTCTAAAGTTTTCTATTGTCCAGCTTAAGTTATTAGTAATACTATTCTCAAGTATTAAATCACTATTGCTTCCTATCTCAAAAACCAGCTCTTCTTCACTTTCATTTGCTACTTTAATAATTTTATTTAACATCTCTTCCCTATTTACAAAAATTCGAAGGTATGCACATTTATTATAGTTACAAACCAAATAGCAGTATAAGCACATTGCTATACAACCAGACGAAGTATATGGTACTAAATAATTTGATATTTTATTATTTGGCACAAACTTGTGCGTTTTTCGTATTCCTATAATTAAATTTCTCTTCATCTTCGGAAATTCTTTATTTTCCTTTTTCCTCATTTCTTCAATATTGTTATGATTTTCTATTACATACTGTGGCACGTCTTTATATTTTTCAAGTAATTCTTTGCCAAGTTCATATACCTTTGCCTTTTCCTCATAATATATTGCATCTGGAACAAAATCTTTCATTATTTATCAATTCCTCTCAAATAAAACAATTTGTAATATTATGCACATTTTTTGCTAAGCTATACTTTTTCCTAATTCTATAAATAAAAAGCTTCATATCTAATTTTCCACTGCATACATTTTAATAGGTGATTACATGAAATTTATTTTTCTTTCCTTTAGACGAAATATTTTGCCATTTATCTTAGTTCTATTTACAATTTGTTTAGTTGTATTTTCTAGTTCTAACCTTACAGCCACAAAAAATGGACTAACGCTATGGGCAACTTGCGTAGTTCCGTCCCTTTTTCCTTTTTTCGTAATTACTAATCTACTTTCGCGCACCAAGGTTGTTAACATTATTGGTAAATTATTAGACAAATTTATGAGTCCCCTTTTTAATGTACCCGGAATTGGTGGCTTTGGTTTTGTTATGGGGCTTATTAGTGGATATCCTGTTGGTGCTAAAATAGTAGCAGATTTTAGAGAAAAAGGATTAGTTACACAGGACGAAGGAGAAAGATTACTTGCTTTTACTAATAATTCTGGACCACTATTTATTTTAAGTAGTGTAGGTATTGCTTTATTTGGTGATACAAAAACTGGTTTATTGCTTCTTGCTACTCACATTCTTGCATGTATAACGGTTGGAATAATTTTAGCAAGGTTTTCTAAGAGAAAGAAATTTGAGAATTCTTATGATACAATCAAAAACAAATTTGAAAGAAAAAACAATAGCCAATCTTGCAATAGTGAAAATATTACTTTTAAAAATCTTGGAGAGGTCTTAACAACTAGTATAAATAGTAGCATCTCTACTATTTTAATGATAGGTGGATTCGTAGTTATATTTTCTGTAATTATTTCAATTCTAAATCAAACCAATATTTTAGATAAATTAAGCACATTACTATATCCTATTTTGAATTTTCTTAATATTGATTTAGAGTTTGCAAAACCATTGCTTTCTGGCATATTAGAATTAACCAATGGAGTTAATTTAGTTGCAAATATACCAACAAAGCTTATTTCTCAAAATATAATTTTAAGTGCGTTTTTACTGGGTTTTGGTGGTTTTTCTGTATTATTACAAGTTTATAGTATTGTGTCCAAAACAGACTTATCTATGAAAAAATACTTAGTTGGAAAATTCTTACAAGGAATTATATCTGGCATATATACCTTTCTAGCTTTAAAGTTTTTGCCTTTTTTAAACTTAGATGTTGTTCAAACTAGTTCTTTACTAGATGGCTCATCGAATTTAAATAATGCACTTAATGGAATTTACTCGTTTTTCTACGACTTTGGTATATTTGTTATTGCTATTGCTTTAGTAATTTTTATATTTAAAGTATTTAATAATGTATATAAACTCATAAAAGAAAACTAATTGAATATATTTTATAAGGAGTTGATTTATTTATGGATAGAGAGAATATGAACAATTTTTATGGTATGCCTCCATATAATTATGATAATAACTTTGATGGTGGCATGGGAGATAATCCAATGTTTAACCCAATAATGCAGTATGAACAGGCATATATGTACTACAAATATTTGACACAACAAGTGGAATATAAGATAAAGTGTAAAGAGTATGATAAGATGTGTGGTACTTCAAGTAGGAGTGAAAGTTCGAGGGGTTCGAGAGAGTAAGATGTATCGATTAAAGCTACTCTCATTAGTACAAAAATATGTTAAACAGTAATTATTCCACGGTTAAGCCCATTGCCAACAACTTAAGAAAAAAGCGATGTAATTATTTTTTATAAATACATTGCTTTTCATTTTTTTATTAAGATTATAAAAAACTGCAATAACTCTAATATTTTTCTATTTCTAATAAGTGTATATATGTTTATGCCATAGAACGTTAGTATTTTATCTTTTTAACATTTAAGATAATGTGCATTACTTTAATTTTATATACTTAAAATTAAGTTTTTCTAAAAAATTTATATCTTTTTCTTCATCAATACTTAATACTGTAAAGTCAATAGGTAATTTACATATATCTGTTAAAATAGATTTTATATAATTTATATTGTCTATGCAACAGAAGAATATAGCAAATTTCTTATTTGCTTATACACCTTTTCTATTTTGCTGTATGGCATATTCTTTTCCATAAAGAACTCCAGTATTTTATTTATCTCTTCCAAACTTTTCATACCTACTAAACTTCTTTTTTCAATTTCTTTTATTTCAAATACTCGTGGTTTTATTCTATACCACAATAAATCTATTCCATAATATTTTTCATTTTTACAATACAAGTACATAACGGTAGAGTTTCCATATTGAAAAGTTGAACCTATCTCATACTCATTCCTGTTTTTAGTTAAGGTTTTATTAATGTTTTCAGCATTTTTCAGTCTTTTAGCTGATTTTCTATTAAATATTTCAACTATTTCATCTTCGTTTGCCATATTTACCACATCAAAAATATCATTTCTATTAATAGTTTTGAATTCTTTAAAATTTGTATAATATGTTTTTCTATTAATTTTTATTGTCTCTAGCTCTTGCTTGTCCTTATTTCTTTTTTGTATCTTAAATCCATAAATATTAACATTATCTCCTGAATAAATATAATAAGTCTTTTCATCTTTAAGAACAACATCTCCATTTTCTATATATATAGGCTCATTAAATCTAATTAAATCACTATTTCCTCTACATTGACTAATCCATATTCTTTTTTCTATTTTCTTTATATCAATTTGATTTAATTTAATATATGGAGATTGAATATTTTTAATTGGAATCTTCTCTACTTTGGTTAGGTCAATGCAACTATCTCTTTTTTTCCCGTATTTCTTTCCATTAATAAGATATTTTTGATAATTATTCATTTCTTTCCTATTTTTAGTTGTACTCTGATAGCATAATAAAAAGTTCGGACCTTTTTTAACTACTAGATATGGCCTAATTCTGTGACTATCTTCTATTTGCTTCAATTGCTTTTTAGGTAATGGCATTTTACACCATAGTAAATCTCCTATTTGTGTTTCTTGAAAGATTTTTCTTTGTTGCCTAACACTGCATAGTTTATTATTTATTTTATTAATTATTTTGTTTATTATTTTTATCACCTCTCAGTTTAATTTTACCATTTATATTATTTATGTCAAGAGTGTTCTATTCAATTTATAATGAAAAACCTGTATATAATAACACATATAAAAAACCCCCAATTTTTACTGATTAACATTTTTTAATATTAACCAATAAATCTTGGAAGTTTATTGCTTTATTCAATTTTTATCTTATGCTGATTTTAATTCAAGCCTCAATTTATCAGCAATCATTGCTATAAACTCGGAGTTTGTAGGCTTTCCTTTTGCTGCCGATACTGTATATCCGAATATTCTCTCGACAGTTTCTTGCTGTCCTCTTCCCCACGCTACTTCTATTGCATGGCGAATTGCACGTTCTACTCGGCTTGGGGTTGTATGATATTTTTCTGCAATTTCTGGATATAACTGCTTTGTTATTTGATTAATCATATCAATATCGCTTACTACCATTATTATGGCTTCTCTTAAATATTGATATCCTTTAATATGTGCTGGAACTCCAACTTCGTGTATTATATTTGTTACCAATGCTTCCAAATTTTCTTCGCTATTTTTGTTTACTGGGGATATATCTATGTATTGTGGTTTAATCTCTCTACTAAATACATTTGCTTTATTATTTGATGGTTGATAATATTTTATCTCTTTTATTCTTTTTATTAGGATGTTTATATCGAAAGGTTTTACTATATAATATTGTGCTCCTAATTCAATGGCTTTTTGTGTTATTTTGTCTTGCCCTACTGCAGATAAAATGATGCACATAGGCTTTCTTTCCACATTTGTAGAATTTAATTTTTCTAAAACTCCTAGTCCATCTAGATGTGGCATTATTATGTCTAATAATGCTATATCTGGTTTTGTTTCTAATATTTTGTCGTACGCATCTTGTCCATCTCGTGCTATACCTACTACTTCTAGGTCTTCATCTTTTGATAAATAATTAACTAATGTTTTTGCAAAATCTTGATTGTCATCTGATACTAAAATTTTGATTTTTTCACTCAATTTTTTATCCCCCTAACAAAAATAAATTGTAAAAATTTTACAGTTCTGATTATATATCTATTTCCATTTTTTTACAATAGTTTTTGTTAATTTTTTTCATTTTCTTTTATTTAATCCCTCCAAACACTTTATTTTCTAATATATTTTTCTTTTATAATATTATATTTTAATATATTTGCCATTTTTGTGTTATATCCATTTTTTGGAAATATATTTCCTTTTTCTTGCTTTGTTACTTCTATTCTACAATTTACGTTTTCTCCATACTCAATGTTGCTTATTTTTATATTATTTTTATTACAGTAATATTTTAGCTTTTCAAATTCTGGATATTCTATAGCTAATTCTATGTCGTAACCGAGTTCTTGTTCTACAATTTCAGCCTTTTCTACAGATTTAGTTGCAGCTTCTGTATATGCTCTAACTAGTCCACCTGCTCCTAATAGAATTCCTCCAAAATATCTTGTAACTATTATAAGGACATTGCATAAATTATTTTTTTCTATTACGTTTAAAATAGGAGAACCTGCAGTTCCACTTGGTTCTCCATCATCACTAAATTTTTTTAATATATTTTCTTCTTCTCTTACTATGTATGCATAACAATTATGCCTAGCATCATAATATTTCTTTTTAGTTTGCTTTATAATGTTCTCAACTTTTTCTACATTTTCTACATAAAAAATATTTGCTATAAATTTAGAACGTTTTTCTTCTATTTCTGCTATTTCGTCCTTTTTTATGGTTTTAAACTTGTCCACCGTTACTAACTATTCCTTTCTAAAAACATAATATAACTTAAAAAGATTTAAATTTTGCCCATTCTAAATCTGCTACAACCTTAGTAAGCTTTATCTATAAATTTCAAATAATATTTAACAACTCAAGAATTATGATTATTTTTCAGCATTAATCCAATCCTGCTGTATAACCTGTTGAATACGCAATTTGCAAATTAAATCCACCTGTATATGCATCCACATCAATTATTTCTCCTGCAAAGTACAAACCTTTTATAAGCTTTGATTCCATTGTTTTTGGATTTATTTCTTTTATATGTATTCCTCCCGAAGTTATTATTGCTTCTTCTATTGGTCTGAATCCATCTATCTTTATTTCTAATTTTTTTAGGATTTCTACAAGTTTCTGTCTTTCCTTTTTGGTTATTTCATTAACTTTTTTATCGGGGTTTATTCCTGATAATTCTATTATTACTGGTATCATTTTTTTAGGTAATAGTTTGTCTAAACTATTTTTAAATTCTTTATTTTTCTCTTCACTAAAATCTCTTAAAATTCTTTCATCCAACTTTTCTGTTGTTAAAGCTGGTTTTAAGTCAATGTCTAAAACTATATTTCCATTTTTCATTAAATCATCTACATCTTTGTATCTTAGTAAGTGTGCTGAACTGCTTAATATTGTAGGTCCTGATACTCCAAAATGTGTAAATAGCATTTCGCCAAAATCTTCATATATTACTTTGTTCTTAGTAGTGTCTTTTAGCACTATGCTAACATTTTTTAAACTTAATCCTTGTAAGTCCTTGCATATTTTTAGGCTACTTTCTTTACTTGCAGTAAGAGGTACTAGTGATGGTCGTATTTTTGTTATAGTATGTCCTAACTTTTTTGCTATTTCATAACCATCTCCTGTTGAACCTGTTCCTGGGTAGCTTTTTCCTCCTGTCGCTAATATTATTTTATCTGCCAATAAGGTTGTTTGTTTTCCATCAAACTCAAATTTTACTCCATAAGCTATTTTAGTACTTTCTTTTATATTTTTATCATAGCTTTTTTCTTTATATTCTTTCATTTTATTATCAATTCTCTCTATATCTGCTTTTGTTTCATTACTATTAAAATCATCTCGAATTTTGCTTATTATTTCTTCCCTTGTTAATATTTCTTCTACTTTTGCATTTAGTATAACTTTTACATTTAATTTTTTAAGTATTTTTATCAATGCTTGTTGTACATCTTTTGAACTATCCGATACAGGAAATACTCTATTTCCTCTTTCTACCTTTGTTTTTACACCTTCTTTTTCTAGCATTTGTATAATATCTATGTTATTAAAATTATTAAAGCTACTATACATAAACATACCATTTCCTGGTATGTTTTTTACAAATTCATCTATAGGAATACTACTTGTTATATTGCATCTACCTTTTCCTGTTATTAATAATTTTTTTCCAAGCATATTCATTTTTTCTAGTATTGTTACTTCATTTCCTATTTTAGCAGAGGAGATTGCAGCAAGCATTCCTGCTGGACCTCCTCCAATTATTATTACTTTCATTAAAAGCTCCTTGTTACATCATATTCTGTACTGCCTTAAGTACTCCAAGCTTTCCATACTCATATGTTAGTCCACCTTGCATAAATGCCGTATATGGCGCTCTTATTGGTCCATCACACGAAAGTTCTATTGATGAACCTTGTGTAAATGCTCCTGCTGCCATTATAACTTTATCGTTATACCCAGGCATGTCCCATGGCTCTGGAATAGAATTTGAATCTATTGGAGAACCCATTTGAATTCCTTGACAATATTTTATTAGTTTATTTTCATCATTAAAATTGATGTTTTGTACTATGTCTGCTCTCTCCTCGTCATATTTTGGTTCTACATCATATCCTAGTTTTTCTAGCATTCTACTTGCAAATACTGCTGTTTTTAAGCTACTTGCTACAACTGATGGTGCCATAAATATACCTTGCAAAATAGATTTTGTTATGCCAAGTGATGGTCCTACTTCTTTTCCTTCTCCTGGTACAGTTAGCCTTTCTGCAGCAAGTTTTACTAATTCTTTTTTTCCGGCAATATATGCTCCATTTGGTGCTATTCCTCCACCAAGATTTTTAATTAGTGAACCTACTATAACATCAGCACCAACTTCTAGTGGCTCTTTTTCTGATACAAATTCGCAATAGCAATTATCTATCATTATTATTACATCTTTATCGTATTTTCTTATATGCTTTATAACTTTTTCTACATCTTCTATTTTTATGCTTTTCCTTGTGCTATAACCTTTTGAACGTTGTATTTCTATTAGTTTTACTTTGCTTTGTTTTAGTCTTTCTGCAATTTGTTCGTAATCAAAGTCATTATCAATTAAATCTATTTTTTCAAACTTAACTCCAAATGATTTTAATGAACTAGGATTCTCAGTAATTCCTATAACTTCATCTAATGTGTCATAAGGTTTTCCAGTAATACTTAGCATTGTGTCTCCAGGACGAAGAAAAGCAAATAGAGCAACTGTTAAAGCATGTGTTCCAGATATAAATTGTCCTCTTACTAAAGCATCTTCTGCTTTTAGAATGTCTGCAAATACTTTCTCACAAGTGTCTCTTCCTACGTCTCCATAACCATATCCTGTAGTCTGGTTAAAGTGCATATCTGATATATTATTTTTTTGAAATGCCTTTAGCACTTTTAGTGAGTTGTATTCACATATTTTATTTATTTTTTTAAATACTGGTTCTATGTCTTTTTCTATTTCTTCACTTAAGTTAATTATTTTTTCTGATATTCCAAATTCTTTGTACATTTTACGTATTATGATTTATTTAATTTTTAAATAATCATAATCTCCTTTCTGTTAAATTTTGTTTAAATCATATTATTCTATATTTTATGATTAATACTTTTCTCTTCTAATTTACACTGCTCTCTTCTGTCTCTTCGTCTACCTTATCTGTGTAATATGCATTTCCATACCATTCATCTACTTTATAATACTTTCCTATGAAACTTGGACTAATTTCATCTAAAACATAGATAGGCTCTTGGACTACTTGTCCATTTTCATCAATTACTCCCCACTTACCGTCTTTTTTTATTCCAGCAAATCCATATTCATTAAGTTCTGTAACCATATCATAGTCATATGCAACCTTTGTATTTCCGTTTTGGTCTACAAATCCCCACCTTCCATTTTCTTCTTGTGCGTACATTGTGTTATTTGGGAATACATCTTTTGCGCTTAATTCATTTCCTGCATAGTCAAAATATTTATCTTCTGTTTCAGAATATAATCTAATATATCCATCTTCTACATCTATGCTAGCATTATCCATTGTTACTACGATTTGCATATTTTTATTTATTAAACTAACTGTACTTGTAGCTGATATATTGGCTTGTAGTAATTCTGTATTGTCAAGTTTCACAATGCTGTTGTATCTTAACTCTACCAATGATTTACCCGTTAAGTCTATTATTCCATTATTTCTGTTATTAGCTACAATGTAATAATTATTAGCAATTTCTTCTATATTTGTATATGATCTATCAACAACTATATTTCCGTTATTATCTATTATTTTATATATTCCTTCTTCATTATACACTATAAAATGTTGACCGTCTTCAGTAGGCATCTTTGCAATGTATCCATCCGTTACTACATTTCCATCTAAATCTAATATTTGAGTTTCGCCACTTTCGTCTACTGCATTAACATATATTCCACCAAAACTTATATTAGTGTATTTAGTATCTATTTTTATATTTCCTTTCCTGTCAGCAATTCCCTGTTTTCCGTTTCTTTGTACTATAAATACATCATTATATGCATAGTATATAATGTCCTCATACTCGTAGTCCAATATCAGTTTTCTATTTTTTAGTAAACCTGCTTGTCCATCTTTATATGCTACTATATATATGTCTTTTTCATCTTCAAAGTCAGTAACTCTCTCTATTTCTGTATAGATAGTGTCTAAAATCTTTTTACCCCTATAGTCTACATATCCATATCTATATCCTTCATCTTTTATACTGCAAATTATAAATCCTGTTCTTTGATATCCTGTACTTACGTCATAATAATTATCAACTGTTATATTGTCGTACTCTGGCTTTATAACTATTTTTCCGTTGATATTTATAATACCATATTTTCCGTCTTGCTTTACTAACAACATTCCTTCTTTGTAAGTTATAGAGGCAATTTCGTCATATATAGCATCAGTTATTTCTTTTCCCTCCAAGCTCATCAAACCATATTTATTATCCTTTTTATATTTTAATACAGTATTTTCAAATGGAATACCATCCGCTGTAGAATTGGCTGGTATGGCTTGTATATTACTATATCCAGTAATTATTTGCTCTCTTTTTTCATTTAACACCTTAGTTTCATATTCTTTTTCCTCTGTATTGTAATTAGACATACACACAAATACAGGTTTTGACGGATTCGGAATTTGTATTACGTTGTATGTTGGTTCTATTACTATATTTCCATTTCCATCAATTACTCCGTATTTGTCATCGATTCTTACTGTACTATACTCTATATTGCTAACGTATTCTACATCAAAAACATATTTAGCTCTGTTTGAAAAATAAATAATTAAGCTTACTACTATAGCTATAATTACTAATATTAAAATACCAATTATTATTAATTTTTTTTTCTTCATATTTTATCTCCTATTCCTAGTCTTCTTCCTCTTCTGTATCCTTTTTTCCTTCTTTTTGCTCTATTTTATTCATATTTCTACATACTTTAACATTTTTTATTCTCTTATCATCAATTTCCTCAACTTTATATGTTAGGTTCTCATCTTCTATTATTGGGTGCTCATCCTCATCTGGTATTCTTCCTAATTTGTCTATTAAGTAACCTGATAATGTTTCATAATCTCCTTCTGGGAATTCGATGTCAAAAATCTTTTTTAATTCATAAGATGTAATTGCTCCACTTAGTATATATGTGTTATCATCTATCTTTTTATAGTCTATTTCTTCTTCATCATATTCATCAAATATATTTCCAACAAGTTCTTCTATAATATCTTCCATTGTAATTAGCCCAGCTGTTCCTCCATATTCGTCAATTGCGATTGCTATTTGTACTTTATTTGCCTGCATTTCTTTAAAAAGTTCGTCTATGTCTTTAGACTCTGGTACAAAATATGGCTCCCTTATTATACTTTTTATATCTATTCTTTTGTTTTCTTTTAATGGTTTTATTATATCTTTTATAAATAAAATTCCTTTTATATCGTCTATATTATCTTCATATACAGGTATTCTACTGTATTTGAATTCATCTATCTCATCCAAAGAATCATATATATCATTATTTATATCTATTGCATACATTTCAGTTCTAGGTGTCATCACTTCAGATACTATAATATCATTAAATTCAAATACATTATTTAATAGTTGTTTTTCACCTCTTTCTATTGTTCCCTTTTCTTCTCCTTCATCTATCATCATTTTTATTTCTTCTTCTGTTACCACTTCTTCTTCTGCTTCACCTACTCCAAATATTTTTGATACCATATTTGTTGAAAATGTAAGCAGTTTAACAAAGGGTGCTGTAACTACCGATATTCCTCTAATTACTCCTATTGTTGCATAGGATATTTTTTCATAGTATTTCATTGCTAATCTCTTAGGTACTAGTTCGCCAAATACTAGTGTAAAGAATGACAATATAATTGTAATTAATACAATTGCAATTCCTCTCCATGTATCTAAGCTTAAGAATGGCATCCATGAATTTAATATAGGTGCTAACTTATCTGCAAATGCATCTGATGCAAATGCGCTAGATAAAAATCCAGCTAAAGTTATTCCTATTTGTATTGTAGCTAGAAATTTACTTGGTGATTTTAACATTTTTAGAATGCTTTTTGCTTTTTTATTTCCCTCTTTTGCCTCTTTTTCAATTTTTGCATCATTTAAGGATATAAAAGCTATTTCTGTCGCAGCAAAGTATGCATTAAATAGAATTAAAATTACTAAAACTATTATTTGTGTTAACATTAAAATTTTACCTTTCTCATTTATTCGTGGTATATAATTATAATATACACTTTATATAAATATATTCTTTTACTTATATAATGATAATTTATTTGTACCTCAATGTCAAGGGAATAGAAGGTAAATTCATTTTTTTTGGTTACTAGTTAATGGTCTTAAAAAATAATATAATACAAACCCTAGGTAAAAGGAACAAAAAAATTTGATAAATATACATATTACCTAGGATTAAGAACTAAATTTTTCTAAAGCCATTAACTAGTAACATTTTTTATAGGAATGATAGCTTAAAATCCTGTTCTTGGCAAATAAACTTCTTTATCTCCTGTTTTAGTTATTTCTACATCATCTACTTGTTTTTCTTCATCTTCTGGCTTTTCATAATTATTTACATTTACTATATATTTTTGGTTTAACTCCACATCTATTTCTATCAGTTCATCATATATAGTATAGCCATCTGGTGCTTTAATCTCTTGTATAAAATACTTGCCTGGTGTTATTTTTTCTACTATAGCTTTTCCCTCTTCATTTGTTGTAACATCAGAATAAATTATTTCTTTATTTTCATTTAAAATATTGAATTTAGCACCTTGTAAAGGTTCTTCAGTTTCTGCATCTTTTTTTATAATTTCTATTTTAGTTGCATTTTCTGAATATTTAATTTTTAATTTTGTAGATTCGAATTCATAATCTCCTGCTGCTAACGCATAGCTTTGCTTTGTGTTATCTCCTGAATCTCCATATAATACTGGTTTTGTTTTTACATCAACAGTAGCTTCTATTTCAAATTCTCCGCTTTTGCTAAGTTCTGCAATTGGAATTAGTACTTTAAAGTTTTCACCTGATTTAAATTCTTTTTTCTCGTTATTATTTTCATCAACAAGCTTTACTCCTTCTATATTTAAGTTATTTAATTTAAGTGAGTACTTTGCATATTCTAAGTTACAGTTAATTTTAAATTCTTTACTAATGTATTTGTCGTCCTTACCATCTAACGCCCATTCCTCATCAACTTTGCCAATGCTTACTACAGATACAGGCTTCGTTTCTGATGATGATCTCGCTGCCTTAGAAATTTTTTCTGCTGCTGCCACGATTCTGTCTCCTTGTGCATTAAGCCCTTCAAAATCGTCCCAGTCATAGTTGTACATTGCATCATATACTGCCATCTTAGTTGCTGCAAATGCTTCTGCATTACTGTTGCAACCAAGTTGTTTTGCTGTTTTAAATGGATAACCATTTGTTACTGCTCTCCAAATTTTATTATTATTCACTAACTTATCTACAGACACAGTATATCCTCCATCTGTTGTTACTCCTGGTAATGTTTTATCTAAACAATATGCAGGATATTCTACTCCATCTTTTTTATATACCACAAATTCCACACCAATTTTTATTCCTTGATATGTAAAACACACTAATTCTTCTTTCGAATATAAATCGGCTTCGTCTATTAAATATGTTGCGGCTTTCGCATTAGTTTTAAATATGCTTAATGTTGTAACTATTGTTATTAATACTAATAAAATAGCTATTATTTGTTTTATTCTCATATATTTCCTTCTTTCTTTTTGGTTTTATATTTTTTTATAAAATACTATACACTACTTTTTTAAATTATTTCTACGGCCTGTACGCACCTTCTATATTCATACATATTTTCTACACAAGTTATCAAGGTTATTCTATTGTCACTAGTGTCTTCTATATAAGTCCAATCGGTTTGATGTATTATTTTATTTAGTACGACTTTATATTCCCTTCTTCCTCTATCTGTATAATATATAATTTTATCACCAGTCTTTAATTCTTTTATATTCTCAAAAAAGTTACAATTATATCCTCTATTGTGTCCAGCTAGTGCAACATTCCCTCTATATGTATTACTTTCTGGAAAATGCCCTACTGCTGACGCTAATACATCTTGTGTTGTTCCATCTTTTATTGGTGCTACTAAGCCAATCTTTGGTATTTCTATTCTCCAATTAGTTTTATAATTTTGCTTAATAATATTCTCTTGTTCTTCTATACTTATCTCATTATCTTCTACGTTATTTCCTAGGTTATTTACATTTGTATTTTTTTCATAAATATCTGCTATTTGCATTGTTTCAAGCATTACATCTTTTAATTTTATTGCATTTATATTTTCTCTATTATTTTTTTGAATATATTTTTTGTCTAATTTTAAATGGCTTGCCACAGTATTTTCGTTAGGCATAGTATTATCTGGATTTATAATTAAAATATCCAAAACCATAAATAGAATTACTGTTACGACTATACTTATGAAAATAGCTACGGTATTTACCCATTTTGTAGAATAATTTAGCACATAAAAAGCCTCCTTGCATAATAATATTAGGGTATTTTTTTTCATCTCCTTCCTTATATAAAATTTGTTGATTAAAACATTTGTGATTTTAATTAGATTTTAATTTTAAATTTTGAATTGTTTTTAAAGATTCTAAAAATTTTAGATAAAACCAACTTTTGCTCTGCAAATATTCATATTTTACTAAGATTTTGAATATTTGGGGCAAAGTTTTTTAAGAATTAAAAATTGCAATTTTTAAACTGTATATATATTACTACAATTTTCCTGATTTGTAAAGCATTTTCGATTGACATAATTCGACAAGGATTTTCGACATAATTTTAGCAGTTGTATTGGGGTAAATTCTTCTTTTTACGAGTATTTTCTATATTTAAGGTTAGAGTAAACTTCTAAAAAAAGTATTTCAAATATGTCGGTCCAGCTACTTTTTCGTAGAAATTCTAAATAAATTTTATGGCACCCTTCCATCAGAGATGAACTCTTTCCATAAAATTTATTAAGAATTTCTAACTCAAAGTACTCTCCATTCCATATTTTCATACTTTTTTTAGAAGCCCACTCTAACCTAAATAGAAAATGTATATGTTTATCGTAAAAAGAAGAACTTACCCCAATACAACTGCTATTCTGTCTCATTTTTCTCGCAATCTAGTTCAAAATAGAACTCTACTCCATTTTCCCTATTTATAACACCATAATCATTTTTATAATTGTTCATAATAGCCTTAACTAGCGCAAGGCCTATTCCAGTTCCACCATCATTTCTATTTCTTGAACTATCTTCTTTATAAAACCTTCCCCATATTTTACTTAGATGTTCTTCTGGTATATTATTTCCAGTATTAAATACAGAAACTCTTACCTTGCTTTCTTTTTCTTCTATTTTAATAGAAATTTTCTTTTCTCCATTTACATTTTCAGCATGCTTTATTGCATTTGTAAAATAATTAGTTACAACTTGTTCTATATAGAAATCATCTGCATTTACTGTAACTTGCTTACTAGAATCAAATTCTATTTTTATATTTTTCTCTCCTAGCATTACCTTACATTTTCTAATTACTTCATTTATTAGTTCAACAATATTAAAATTCTCATTATTAAGTTCTCTTTTTCCATATTCTAGCTTCATTAGTTCTAATAATTGTTTTACTAGTGTATCCATCTTATTTGATTCATCTAGAATAACTTCCGCATAAAATTTTCTAGATTCATCATCTGAATTTACATTCTCAACTAATCCTTCTGCATAGCCCTGAATTAGAGCTATTGGTGTTTTTAATTCATGTGACACATCTGAAATAAATTGTTTTCTCATTTCATCTATTTTAGATTTTTCTTCTATATCCTTTTCAAGTTCCAAATTGTTGTCTCTTAGTTGTTTTATAGTTGACTCTAGTTTATCTGACATCGTATTTATATTCTTACCTAATTCATTTATCTCATCATCTGTATCTGCAAGATTATACTTCTTACTAAAGTCAAGCCTTGCCATCTTATTAGTAATATCATTTAATTCTACTATTGGTCTTGTAAATTTTTTAGATATGTATGATGCAATAAATGCAGATATTATTAAAATAATAAGTCCTATGATTATCAATGCTTGATTTGATATATCAACACTTTCTTCTATTGGAACTGCTGGTATGCTTATATACAAGCTATATCCATTATCTAGTCTTCCAGAAAGTAAAATGTAACTTATATTATTGTTTTGATCATTTATTTTTTCTATTCGCATAACATCATCTGTATAAATGACATTATCGTTATTTCTTACATTACTATAATCTCTAGAATTTGTTATGATATCTAAAATCGAATAAAAATCTTTATTAGTACTAAATACCATTACATTTTGGTCTGTTTCTATAAATATATCAAAGTTATTATTAAATGCTATTCTCTGTAATTCCTCTTCTATATTACTGTTAGCACCATTCAAATTATAATAGTTATTAATTTTGTCATACACACCTCTTACTGTCTGTGTTTTTGAATATAGATAAAAAGACTCTAATACAATACTGTTTATAGTTACTAAGCACAACACAATTATAGCAATTACAAAGCATAAAGTCACAAATAGCTTAAATCTTACAGATTTAAAATTATACTTAATCTTCATTTTTTTCTATCCTTTTTATTTTACTTCAAATTTATATCCTATTCCTCTAATTGTTTCTATATATTTGCCTCTTTTACCTAATTTATGTCTTATTTTCTTTATATGACTATCTATTGTTCTAGAATCACCATAATAGTCATAATTCCATACATTATTTAATATTTTATCCCTTGATAAGGCAATTCCCTCGTTATCTACTAAATATTTTAAAAGTTCATATTCTCTAAGGCTCATTTCTATTTGTTTGCCATCAACAGTTACAGTTCTTCCCTCTGGATCTATAACTATTCCTCCATATTCTTTTTGCTCTTTAAGTTCTGGGCTTGTCCTTTTTAATATTGCTTCTACCCTTGCCACAAGTATTTTAGGACTAAATGGTTTTGATATATACTCATCTACACCTAATTCAAATCCAAAAAGTTCATCCTGCTCTTCCCCTCTTGCTGTTAGCATTATTATTGGTACTTTTGAATCTTGTCTAATTTGTCTTAATACAGACCAACCATCAAGTTTTGGCATCATTACATCCAAAAGAATTAGTTTTATCTTATTAAGATTTTCTTCATATACCTTTAAGGCCTCTTCTCCATCTCCTGCTTCTAATATTCCATATCCTTTTTGCATAAGAAAGTCTTTAATAAGTTTTCTCATTCTTGCTTCATCATCTACCACTAGAACTGTTATATCACTCATCATTATTCTCCCTTTCATATATATTAGACTATTTTCTGTGTTATCGTGGACAAAATGGAGTGTCCCTTTTGTCCACAGTTTATATTATACTACTCGTATGTGTCCTTTTAATGAATTTTTAACCACTACTATAAAAGTAGTGGCCTTTTTTATGCTTGGTGTACATATACATTTTGCCCTGGATATGCCATTTTTATATTTTCTCCTTCTAACACTTTTAATATCTGCTCATTAATTTTTTGTCTAAATATTAAATATTGTGTATAGTCTAATATGTCTGTATACATGCATATAACAATATTCATTGAGTCCAAACCAATTGTATCAAAATGTACTTGCACTGATTCTCTGTCTACATCATTATTACTTATTAGAGTAAATTTCAATTTTTCTATAATTCTTTCCATTTTATCAGCACTGGTTTCCAATGGAACTTTTACATTTAGAGAATATCTTCTTTGTTTCATTCTAGAACAGTTTACTACATTATTTGTAGTAAATACAGAATTTTGTATAGTAACAATGGTATTATCTGAGGTTTGAATTTTAGTACACCTAAAAGACATCTCGATAACAGTCCCTTCGTTTGTTCCAACTTGTATCCAATCTCCTACTAAAAATGGTTTATCTGCCATTAAGGAAAATCCTGAAATTAAATTTTTAGCAAAATCTTGTGCTGCTAATGCTATCACAGCACTTCCTACACCAAGTCCTGCTATTAGACTAGTTGGATTTATATCAAAAACAGTTAAAATTAAAAGTCCTGCTCCAATGTATATTATATATTTTAAAATTTTACTTGTAAAATTTGCTACAGTTTTGTTGCCATCTATTTTCCTATCATCTTTTAATTTACTAACAACACCTTTTTTAGGATCTACTAACTCCACCAATCCTCTAGCTATTAAACAAATAATTATTATTTGAAATCCCTTTTTGCAAATATTTAACACATCTTGTGGAGGATTTATAGTTAATATTCCTAGATATATACCTATACACACAATTAAAGCTTTAAAAGTAGTGTATAAAGGATTCTTCTTTATTTTTAATTTATCTTTTTCTTTGTAATTAAACATCTTAATTAATAAATATGAAATAATTGGAGCAATTATGATTGCAATCAAAATAATAATACATGCAACGCCAATATCTATTAGTTGTTCTTGTGTTATATTTTTGAAAAAATCAATTATATTATTTATAAGTTGCATATTTTGTTATCTTCCTTTCTGTAAATAAAAATTGGATAGTTTGCTTTAAGATATCTTTTGTGTAGTATTCTAACTTAAATTATATTGTAAAAATACTTGTAAAATTTAATTTAGACTAGCAATAAGTGCTTTAATTTTAATTCCTTGCTCTTTAAACATTCTCTCGTGTTCAGTTTCAATATTTTCCCAAAAATCCAATTCATTTTCTAGGTCATATGTTTTTTTCTCTATTTTAAAACCAGATTCTTCGAAGTATTTAATGCTATCATTAAATAAGTCATCATCATCTGTTTTAAAATATATTTTTGCTTCTTCTGTCAAAAATTCTTTATATTTTTCTAATTGCCTTGTATGTGTCAGTCTTTTCTTTCTATGCTTTCCTCTTGGCCATGGATTGCAAAAATTAATATAAATTCTTTCTATTCCATCTTCTTTTGAAAGTATGTTATTAATTCTTTCTATGTCGTATCTTGTTATATAAATATTATCTATTTTTCTATTGGCTAATTTATACTCTTCTTCAATCTTCCTTTTAGCTAGTCCTAGCATCGCATCAACCAAATCTATTGCAATATAGTTTATATTTGGATTGTATACTGCTATGTTTGATATAAATCCACCTTTTCCACATCCTAGTTCTAAGTGTATAGGATTAGAATTATTAAATAACTTTCTCCACTTGCCTTTATATTCTTCTGGATTGTCTATGTAAAATTTGCTAGCCTCTAGTTCTGGCCTAGCCCATGGTTTAAATCTTATTCTCATTTTAATAAAAAATTTCCTAGTTATATTTAGGTTTTTGTTCAAGGTTTTACCTATAAACCTTTATTTTTAACACTACTATTATACCATCAAAAGTGTGTTGTAACAATAGTTTTTTTGTTTTTTTGCAAAAGGGGACGGGCTTATTTTGCAAATTCGTTAACATAACTTTGTAAGTATCAAACCACCTACTTATATTGTAATCATAAGATGGTGTACTAAAATAGGAGCCCTCTTTTCTTTAGTAATCATAACCACCAGTAAAACTGGTGGTTTGCTCTAAGCCTAGAAGGCTTTTGTTCTGGCACTTCTGGGCTTAAGCC
>CALXVA010000025.1 GCA_944391835.1 uncultured Clostridia bacterium
TGAGATTCCCTACCAAAATTTTTCAAGAATTTCTATATTCAAATCACTTTCCATTCCATATTTTCATACTTTTTTTAGATACTACTTCTTGGGCTTTAAATATACTATTTTTTAGTCTTTTCCAACTTCTTAAGTTCCACATATCTCTTAACTTTTTGTGTTGTTGTTTTCTCTAGTGGTTCATCAGTTAAAATTATTTCCTTAATATGCTTAAATGTTGGTAAGTCTTTGTTTATATTTTTAATATCTTCCCACACTAACTTGTTATATTCTTTTTCTGTTTTTTCTCCAAAATGTTCTACTAAATTATCCTTGTTATACACAATTTTTGCACATAATACTGTATCTGTTTTTGATTTATCTCTAGAATATACTAAGTTCTCCTCTACATAAGGAAGTTTGTTTATTAAAAATTCCAACTCTTGTGGGTAAATGTTTTTACCATTTCTTAACACTATTACATCACTTTTTCTTCCTGTTACAAATATAAATCCGTCTTCATCTATGTAACCATAATCTCCTGTATGAAGCCATCCATCAGTTAATGCCTTTTTAGTTGCCTCTTCATTTTCATAATATCCAAGCATTATGTTAGGGCCTTTTCCTAGTATTTCTCCTACCCCATCTTTGTCTGGATTATCTATTTTTATTTCCACATTTTTTAGTGGAATACCTATAGAACCTGCTCTTTTTCTGTCTGATGATTCTGCGGTTAATACTGGTGAACTTTCTGTTAATCCATACCCTTGAATTAGTTCTATTCCTAAATCATTGTACCATTCAATTGTTACTTTATCCATTGGGGCTGCGCCATATAATACAACTCTTAAATATTCATCAAATTGTTTTAATACAGGCTTAAATAATCTTTTTCTTACATCTATTTTACATTTTAAAAGTGCATGAGAAATTTTAGTCATCTTATCTATTAAAGCCTTTTTTCCACTATCACTAATTGCCTTTTGAATTTTTTTAGCCATAGTTTCTAGTACAAGTGGCACTGCTACAAATACTGACACTTTAAATTCTTTTAGATTATTTGCAATATATCTTAAGCCTTCACAAAATGCGATTGTAGCTCCACAGAAAGTACCATATAAAAATGTTATACTACATTCGAATGTATGGTGTATTGGTAAAAATGATAATAAAGTATCTGTTTGATATATTAGAAAATTATATTGATAATTTGAAACATTTTTACAAATATTCTCTTGTGAAAGCATAACAGCCTTTGGTTCATTGGTTGTACCAGAAGTAAATAACATAATATACATTTCATTTTCTTTTAGTTTTACATCATCATATTTTGCTTTACCTGATTTAATTATATTTTCTCCGCCTTCTAGCATTTTTGCATACTTTAAGACACCTTCTTTTTCTATATTGTCCATACAAATTTTATACTTAATATTGCATCCTTCTGCAATGGCTTCATCTACTGCATTCTGGTACTTTTCATCATAGACAATTGCATCTGCACCACTTCTTTTTAATAATTTTTCAATTTCTTTATCTGTTAAAGCTTTGTCCAATGGTACAATTACTCTACCTGCAGTAGTTACACCTAAGTATGTGGTGCACCACTCATACCTATTATTTCCTATTACCGCTACTCTTTTTACATCAGACGAAATTACCTTTTCTGCTACCTTCTTTATATCCTCTACAAATTTTTTATATGTTATTTCTTCTAAATTACCATCTTTTTTAAATTTAAAAGCAATATTATCTCCATACTCTTCATATCTCTTAACTAATTCTCTAAAATTAGAAATTTCTGCAAGATACTTTTTCTTTCCCATTACACAACCTCCTACTTTTTATTACATTTCATAGCTATCATAGATTTTGTTTTTGAAGTAGATAATAAATTTTTTTATTTTTATTGAAGTCTTAAGGTGGGAACCAACAAGTTTACAAACTGTTAAACAAAGTTTTTACAGTTTGTACGATGTTGGGGGGCAGAAATAAAAAGAAAAAAATTTATTATCTACTTCAATATAATTATAATTTAAAATTTGTATTCATTCTATAACAAAATGACAATTTTTTCAATAATTTTGTTGATTTTTAGGATTTTTCATTATATAATTTTCTTAATTTAATATTTAATAATGGAGGCTTTATTATGTCAGGGGAACTTTACCAATTAACAGGACCTCAAAAAAACATATATTTAAGAGAACTTGCATATCCAGGCACTTCAATAAATATAGTTTCTTTCACTTCTGTAATCGATAAAGAAGTTAATATAGATATTTGTAAAAAGGTCCTAAACAAAATTATAGAATGCAATAACATTCTTCGTTCTAAAATAGTTAAAACAGAGCATGGAATATTCCAAAAGATTGAAAATTATACTTTTGTTGATATTCCAGTGGTTTATTGCCCTCAAAAAACTAAGGAAGAAGTTTTCAAACAAATAGATTTAAACACATACATTCCTTTTTCACCTTTTGAAAACAATAGATTATTTGATTTTAAAATCTACAAATTAGCTAACAATCATGTTATTATAAATTATAAGCTTCATCACATAATTGGAGACGGATGGAGTACTAAAGTTATCTTCAAACAATTCAATACTTTTTATTATTTTATATCTCATAATTTAGATATAGCTAATTTTCCACCCTCATATTTAGATTATATCAGTACAGAAAAAGAGTATTTATCTAGTGATACTTTTGCTAAGGATAAAACTTATTGGGAAAGCTATATTAAAAATATTCCAGAAATGTTATCTTTTAAAGAAAATATATTAAAAAAGGGTTCTCGTACTGTTAGGTATACTGATGAGCTTTCTTTAGAGTACTCTTCTAAAATTAATGAGTTCTGTAAAGAAAATAAAATTACACCTTATGTGTTCTTTATTGCTCTACACGCAATATATTTGTACAAAGTTAGTGGAAAAGAAGATTTTATAATAGGAACTCCTTTGCTTAATAGAAAAAACAGAAGTGAAAAAGACACTATAGGAATGTTTGTATCAACTGTTCCTCTTAGATTTAAAATAAATAAAGATACTAAGTTAATAGACTTGTTTGCATCAATTCATCATGATACATATTCAGCTTTAAAACATCAAAGATACCCTTATTCAGAACTTTTGGATTATGCTAAAGAAAATGAAAAATACGAAAGCAATCTATTTGATACAATTATATCTTTCCAAAATGTTGGTCCTGATTTGGATTATGTTGATTATCCTGTAAATAACTTTTGGAATTTAACATATAATCAGCAAAGTAGTTTTGAATTTCATATAACAGATCACAATAATTCTGGAAAATATCGTTTGAGTTTTGATTTTGCTGAGGGCGTTGTATCTAAGGACGAAGCAAAGCTTGTATACAATCGTTTTATTGAAATAATGAACTCTATTATAGCCAATGAAAATACTACAATTGCCAATGTAAGCTACATTCCAAAAGAAGAGCTTAATACTATTTTTAATGTATATAATGGAAAGTATTTGT
The DNA here is from genome assembly GCA_944391835.1 of uncultured Clostridia bacterium. Taxonomy (GTDB): domain Bacteria; phylum Bacillota; class Clostridia; order TANB77; family CAG-508; genus CALXVA01. Next base: position 3,483 of record CALXVA010000025.1, read on the forward strand.
ACAAACCAGATAAGACTCTAATAGAGTTATTTGAAGAACAAGCCAAAAAAGCTCCTAACAATATAGCCTTAAAGTATAAAAATAAAGAATTAACATATAAAGAGTTAAGCCAGAAAATACATAATTTTGCAGTTTACCTAAAGAATAAAGGCGTTACTCCTAATTCTGGTGTAACTTTACTTATACATAGAAGCTTGGAAATGATTGTTGCTATGTTTGCCGTATTAAAATGTGGTGCTCATTATTTACCTGTTGACCCATATTGGCCAGAAGATAGAGTAAATTTCATTTTAGAAGATAGTGGTAGTAAATTCTTGATAACTAATAATCAGTATATGAATACATTTAGAGAATCAGCTAATTGTATTGATGCTGATAATATATTAGAACTTCCTAATACAAATGAAGAAGTAACTGTAAATTATAATATAGATAACTTAGCATATATAATATATACTTCTGGAACTACAGGAAAACCTAAGGGAATACTTACATCTAATTATAATGTTGTATACTTATTGCACTCTACTAGAAATAAACTAGTACAAAACGAAAATGATGTGTGGACATTATTCCATACATATACATTTGACTTTTCTACTTGGGAAATCTATGCAAGTTTATTGTTTGGTGGAAAATTAGTAATAGTTCCAAAAGAAACAACATTAAATCCAAAGGACTTTTTGGAGTTATTGGTAAAAGAAAAAGTTACAATACTAAATCAAACACCTGCGTATTTTTATAAAGTGATTGAAGAAGAAAAAACTCAAAATTTGAACGCTAACCAATTAAGCATACGCGCAATTTTAGTTGGTGGAGAAGCTGTTTATGCTAAACCTTTTAAGTATTGGAAAGAAAAGTATCCAAATACTACTTTGTTTGAAGTATATGGTCCTACAGAATCAACAATATTTGCTACAATTTGTGAACTAACCGATTCAGATATACAAAATAACGAAACCTTTATTGGCTATCCATTGCAAAACTATCATGTGTATATTTTAGATAAAAATGGAGAAATACTTCCTATTGGATGTGATGGTGAGATTTGTATTACAGGCGGAGGTTTATGTAAAGGATATTTAAACAAATCTGAGCTTACAAAAGAAAAGTTTTTATATAATGATAATGTAAAAGAAGTTATTTATAAATCTGGAGATTTAGGTTTTTATGCAACAGATGGAAGAATAGGCTACATTGGTAGAAACGATAACCAAGTTAAAATTAGGGGATTTAGAGTTGAAATTGGCGAAATAGAAAAGGAAATACTTGCCTGTGGTAATATTTCTAAAGTTTTAGTAATGCCAGTAGAAAATAAAAATATGACTAAGTCTTTAGTTGGGTTCATGGAAACTAGTGTTACAAACTATGTACCAGAGGTTCTATCCAAACTAAAAGAAAAACTTACACCATATATGATACCTAAATTATATCAATTTGAGAATTTTCCTTTAAATGATAATGGAAAAATAGACAGAAAAAAGTTATTAGAAAAAATTAAAAATTTAACAGAAAATAAGGAAATCATTTTACCACAAAATGATTTACAAAAAGAAATATATGATATAATATGTGGGTTATTAAATAGGTCTGATATTTCTATAGATGATGACTTTTTCGATGATTTAGGATTAGATTCTCTAAATATAATGGAGCTTTCTATAAAACTTGCTAAATATAATTTAGAAATACAAGATATTAATAATAATTCTAGTATAGAAAATTTGGCTAAGCGAATAGAATCAGATAACTCTAAAAGTAGTTTAGATGATATAATTGAAAAAGTAAATATAATAAATAAACAGGTAAAATTCGATTTATCAAATGTTCTTCTTACTGGTACAACCGGTTTTTTAGGTGTACACGTTTTAAGAGAGCTATATGATGAAAAAACTACAAAGAAAATTTATTGCCTAATTCGTAGAAAAAACAACAAAAATGCAGTAGAAAGAATTCATTCAATTTTAGAATATTATTTTTCTAATGATTTAGCAAAAAGCATTTTTAACAAAATAGAAATAATTCAAGGAGACTTTGAAGTAGAAAAATTAGGTTTGTCTGACAAATGCTACAATTCTTTGTTAGATAAAATAACTACTGTAATTCACTGTGGAGCTAATGTAAAACATTATGGAAAATATGATAGGTTTTACAATTCTAATGTTTTGGGTACTACAAATTTAATAAAATTTTGTAAAGAATCACAAGCTAAACTTGCTCATATTTCTACAGTTTCAGTCGGTGGTTTTTCTAAAATTACTTCTCCTAAAGTTTTAGATGAAGAACATTTAAATATAGGTCAAGATTTTAATGAGCACGTATATATGATTACAAAATATCAAGCAGAATGTAAGGTTTTAAAAGCAATAGAAAATAATGAAATCGAAGGAAAAATCTTTAGACTTGGAAATATTATGCCAAGATTATCTGATATGAAATTTCAAATCAATTCCAGAGATAATGCTTTCTTTAGTAGAGTAAAAACTATATTAAAATACAAAGAATTAACTTTAGACTATTTGAAAATGATTATTGATATTAGTCCAGTAGATTTATGCGCAAAATCAATATTAGATATATTAAAAAATAACAATCTTCAGACAATATATCATATTTACAATAACAATACATTTTCGATAGGTGATTTATTAAACACCTTAGATATACAAATAAAAATCGTTAAATCAATCGAACTGGCAAACAAGTTAAAAACTTCATCCGACCCATTAGATGCACACCTTTTAAATGACCTAAATAATAGAGGTTATATAGAAACTCCTACAACTTGTAAATTAACAAAAGATTGGCTATCTTCCATAGGATTTAACTGGCCAATATTAGATAAAAACTATTTAACAAACATATTTAAACAGGAGATGCACTTATGAAAAAAGCAAAGACAGATGTTAAAAGAATTAAATTTAATATTTATGCCAAAATAATATTTCTAGAAATAATTGTATTATGTATAATGAGGTTTTTTGTGCCTATACTTTTAAATTACCCTCCAATGTCAGAAGAAAAAGCTTTTCAAACACAAATTGAACCTCTTTCGCATACTGCACAATACATATTGCTTGGAGCAATTGGAATAATTGCATATATTTTATGCTTAAGTATATTCTGTTCTAATATTTTTAAATACCTAGACCTGTATGTAAAAGATAAAACTAAAATTTCTAAGAAATTGGTCGAAAGAGTAAGAAAAGATTGCTTTTCAATACCTCAAAAAATAGTAATTGTACAAGTTGTGCTTATTATATTAGTGCTTTTTATGCTATTTTTTATGATGGACGCAAGTATTCAAATTTGCTTTAAATTTTTGCTAATTTACTTTACATTTTTTACTGTTATAGCTATTATTGCAACAATCTTAATAAAGCAAGATTTAAATGTAATTATTAAATCTACGTATAACATTAATCAAGATTACTCGGACTTTAAAAAAACTAGTGAATTTAGTATGAATTTATTATTTAACCTTGTGCCATTTTTCTTGGTTATAATAATTACTATTTCGCTTTTAGGCTATGCCAAAGTTAATTCAGCAATTGGTGAAGGAAATTATAATTATTATAAACTACAATTTGAAAAAACTAATTTTAATAATTTATCACTAAAGGACTTACTATATGCAATTTCTAATATAACTAGGAAAAATGAGGATGATTATTTCTTTATAATTATTGAAGATAAATACTATACAACAGCTCAAAGTAAACAAGTCTCGGACTTCTTTATTAAGTATATACAAACATATTACGATCAAACAGATGGCAGAGCTTACGAATATTATGGTGTTGAAGAAGAAGGTTATGTACAAAAAGTACAATTAGCAGACTTAGATACTCCAATATATATAGGATATAAATACTCTACTACAAATACTGCAACAAGTACTTTCTTCATATCTCTTAGTCTTGTAGCAATTATAGTTTATATTGTTATTTTGCTTATATGGTCTAAGGGAATTAGTAAAAACTTAGAAGATGTAACAAATAATTTAGTACAAATTTCAAAGGGAAAAAATGCCATTTCTAATAAAGTTCTTCCTGTAACATCAACAGACGAACTTCGGAGAACTTACTGTAGCATTTAATCAGATTCAAAAAATGACGACAGATTATCTAAGTCAAATAGAAAACAATCAAAATATGCTTATGGAAAAAGAGCGTTTGGCTTCTTTAGGACAATTAATTGGAGGTATTGCTCATAACTTAAAAACACCTATAATGTCAATTTCTGGCGCAGCCGAGGGGCTAACAGATTTAATAAAAGAGTATGATGAATCAATAGGAGACCCAGAAGTTACAACTGATGACCATCATGCTATTGCCAAAGATATGACTGAGTGGGTTGAGAAGATAAAATCTTACTCAGAATATATGTCTGATGTAATTACAGCTGTTAAGGGCCAAGCAGTTACTTTATCAGAAAACGAAACAGTATCTTTTGATTTAGACGAATTAGTTAAAAGAGTAAATATTTTAATGAGACATGAACTTAAAAATGCATTAGTTACGCTAAACATTCATATGAATACTGACCCTAAAACTATTATCCATGGTGATATAACAAGTCTCGTACAAGTTATTAATAATATGATTTCAAATAGCATACAAGCATATAATGGAGAACCAAACAAAACAATAGATTTTTACATAAATAAAAAAGATAAATCTGTAATTTTATCAATTCAAGATTACGGTTCTGGCTTGCCTGAATCTGTTCAGAAAAAGTTGTTTAAAGAGATGATAACAACTAAGGGGAAAAATGGAACAGGACTTGGATTATTTATGTCTTACTCTACAATTAGAGCACATTTTAATGGAAATATTACTTTTGAAACAGCAAAAGGAAAGGGAACAGTATTCCATATATACATTCCTGTTGAATAAACTATTTTAAAGTATTTAAATAAAGTGAATAATGTAAACTTTAACCATTTTTCTACTTTTTGACAAAACACTTGCATTTTCGTTTAACAACAAATATAATGTAAGCAAATTTAATTTAAACAAAATCAATTTAAGAAGGTGATATTATGAGGAAAAATGAACATATAGCACAATCAAATGGGTATAAAATCATAGCAGTAGATGATGAAGAAGGAATAGTTGATTCACTTTCTATATTCTTAAAAAGGTCTGGCTATGAATTTACAGGGGTTACAGACCCATTAGAAGCAATAGAAAAAGTTAGAAACGAACATTTTGACTTAATGATTTTGGACTTTATAATGGATCCTATACATGGAGATAAAGTCGTTGAAGAAATTCGTAAATTTGATAAAGAATTATATATATTATTGCTAACTGGGCATAAAGATTTGGCTCCACCACTTGAAACAATTAGAAGATTGGATATTCAAGGATATTGCGAAAAGAGTGACAAATTCGATCAATTACTCCTTTTAATTGAATCTGGAATTAAATCTATTAAACAGATGAATGAAATAAAAAGAATAAATCAAGAACTTTCAGAAACATACGAAAAATTGGAAAAAGCTTACTTGGATAGTATCCAGACCTTAAGATACACAGTTGAAGCAAAAGATCCATATACTAGAGGTCATTCAGATAGAGTTGCTGAATATTCTGTACTTATAGGAGAAAAACTTGGTTTATCTGAAGACGATATAAAAACATTACGCGTAGGTGGCTTATTCCACGATATTGGTAAAATTGGTATACCAGATAGCATACTTTTAAAAGAATCTAAATTAACAGATGATGAATACTCAGAAATTAAAAATCACCCTTCTATTGGAGCTCATATTCTTTGCAATGCCGAAGTATTTCAGGATATTATACCAATAGTAAAACATCATCACGAAAGATACGATGGTAGAGGCTACCCTGGAAAGCTAAAAGGAGAAGATATTCCATACTTTGCTAGAATTGCAGCAATCGCAGATGCCTTTGATGCAATGACATCCAAAAGGACCTACAGAAATTCTTTACCAATAGATGTTGTACGTTCAGAAATAGAAAAAAATCTAGGTACACAATTTGACCCAGAATTAGGAAAAGTTTTTTTAGACATAATTGATAATGAATATGACAAGATTAAAGAAATACAAGAGAAATATCCTGCTTAGTTGCAAAAAGTTGTAAGATTGTTTTTTTAAATTTATATATTTTTATTTAATAGTACCAATATTTTTATTTAAGGTCTTCGGCCCCCAACTGCGTACAAACTGTATAAACTTCACTTATGTTTCGTTTAACAGTTTGTATACTTGTCGGTCCCCACCTTAAGCACTCCGACCTTAAATAAAAATATTGGTACTATTAAAATTATAAAATAAATTAAAAAAACAATCTCACAACTTTTTTAAACTTTCATACTAAGCTTTACTTTCTGCCTATCCTTGTCAATTCCTATAACTTTAACCTTTACAATATCGCCCACAGATACTATGTCTGATGGATTTTTTACAAAGCTATTGCTCATTTCAGATATATGCACTAAACCGTCATGTTTTACACCTACATCTACAAAGGCACCAAAATCAGTTACATTTCTTACAGTTCCTGTTAAAACTTGTCCCTCTATTAAGTCTTCAAATTTAAGTACATCTGCTCTTAAAATTGGCTTTGGCATTTCTTCTCTTGGGTCTCTACCTGGTTTTGAAAGTTCGTCTATTATATCTTTTAAAGTCATTTCTCCTATTTCTAGTTCTTTTACAGTATTTGCAACATTTACATTTGCTAATTTTTCTTTTATTTCTTTTAATTTATTCTTATCCTTTAAGTCTTCTTTGTCATATCCAATTTTATTTAATAGTTTTTCTGCTACCTCATAGCTTTCTGGGTGAACTGCAGTTGTTTCTAGTGGATTTTTTCCGTCAAATACTCTAATAAATCCTGCACATTGTTCAAATGCTGACTTACCAAGTTTTGGCACTTTCAATAGTTCTTTTCTTTCTTTAATCTTTCCGTTCTCATCTCTATATTTTACAATATTATTTGCAATCGTTTTATTTATTCCAGATATATATTGCAAAAGTGATGGTGTTGCAGTGTTTACGTCTACTCCAACTTTATTAACCGCATCTTCTACTACTCCTGTTAGGCTTTCAGATAATTTCTTTTGGTCAACATCGTGTTGGTATTGCCCTACCCCTATAGATTTAGGATCAATTTTTACAAGTTCTGCTAATGGATCTTGCAATCTTCTGGCTATAGAAATAGCACCTCTTAAAGAAACATTTATATCTGGATACTCTTCTGTTGCAAGTTTTGATGCTGAGTATACTGATGCTCCTGCTTCTGACACTATTGCATAGTGAACATCCATATTTAATTGTTCCTTAGCCCTTTTTATTACATCTGCCACAAACATTTCTGACTCTCTTGATGCTGTTCCATTTCCTATAGCAAACATATTTACATCATACTTTTTAATTAGATTTAGCAAAACTTTTGCTGAGTTTTCTACATCATTTTGTGGCTCTGTTGGGTAAATAGTTGTAGTCTCTAGCACCTTTCCTGTTTCGTCTATTACAGCAATTTTGCATCCTGTTCTATATGCAGGGTCAAATCCTATTACTGTTAAATTTTTAATTGGCGCACCTAATAGTAATTGTTTAGCATTTTTTCCAAATACTTTTATTGCTTTTTCCTCTGCCTTTTCTGTTAGGTCAGAACGTATTTCTCTGTCTATAGATGGTTCAATTAACCTTTTCCAACTGTCCACGATTGTATTTACTAAATATTCTTCAAATTGAGTATGTCCTTTTATAATGTCTCTTTGTATATAGCTCAATATTTTTTCTTCTGGCTTATCTATTTTTACCTTTAAAAATTCTTCCTTTTCTCCCCTATTTATTGCTAAAATTCTATGGCTAGGAAGCCTATTTATACTTTCTGTAAAATCATAATACATATCATAGCTAGACTTTTCCTCTGGTTTAGTAGCTTTTACATCTATTATGCCTTCTCTATAGCAAATGCCTTTAATTTTCTTTCTATATTTTGGATTGTCAGATATATTTTCTGCAATAATATCTAATGCACCTTGTATTGCCTCTTCTACATTTGCAACAATTATATCTTTTGGTGCGTCTTTTTCCACACTATCCACATTAACAAATGCTTTTGCAATTTCTTCTATTGGCTTTGTTTCGGTTTGCTCTATAATAATGTTTGCAAGTGGCTCCAATCCTTTTGCCTTGGCTACTGTTGCTCTTGTTTTCTTTTTAGGCTTATATGGCCTATATATATCCTCTACTTCTGCAAGAGTTATGGCTTCTTCTATAGATTTAGAAATTTCTTCTGTTAATTTTCCTTGCTCTTCTATAGACTTCTTTACCTCTTCTTTTCTCTTTTCAAGATTCCTTAAATATGTAAGTCTTTCTCCTAAATCTCTTAAAGTTTCATCAGAAAGACCTCCTGTAGCTTCTTTTCTATAACGAGCAATAAACGGTATTGTATTGCCCTCATCTATTAGCTTTACTGCTGATTCTACTTGATTTTCTCTAATATTTAATTCATTTGCTATAATTTTTGTTATTTTATCCATTTTATTGTTTCCTTTCTAAAATTTCAATTTTTAACTTTGACTTGTCTACACCTACATTTGCATAAATCTCTTCCATAATTTTCTTTATTTCTTGTGGTTCATATTCTCTATTATTTGGTGTGTATGTTAATATATCATAATCTACATTATACAATATATAAGACATATTTTTACACTGTACAAAGCCTAAATTTAAATAATACCTTTTCCTTCTATTAATTATATCTAGTTCTTCCTCATTATTAGCTCTACTCTCTGCCTCGACTTCTACAATTAGTATATTTTTATCTTTAAAGAATTTTTTAATTTCTTCTAATAATATTTTTCCTAAGCCTTTGCTTCTAAACTCTTTCTTTACAGCTAAATGCGTTATAAGAATATTGTTATTATTCTCTACAGTTATGAAATAAGCTACATCTTGATTGTTACTACTATATAAATATACATCATGCACATTATCTTCTGTAAGCTTTACAAATCTATTATAATCTGGAATTTCATCATCTGGAAAATCCTTCTCCATATTTTCTGTATAAATTAACTTTGACTCTTCTAAACTTGCTTTTCTAATCATACTTTTTAATAAGCGTATTGCTTTCTCCCTTTCTTGTATTTATTCTTTTTTAAGAATATTAGATATTATATCACTAATGTTTTCATTTATGCAAATATTGTTTTTTGTCGAAAAATATTGTATAATGGAATTAGTTTTGAAATAAAGGAGGAAATTATATGGGGATTGCTTCATTCGTTATAGGTTTAATTTGCCTAATACTATCACCTTTTTTTAGTGTATTTCTAATATTACCATCAATTTTAGGACTTGTTTTAGGAATAATCGATGTAGTAAGAAAATCTAAGAAAAAAGAGTCAAGAGGGCTTTCAATTGCAGGAGTTGTGCTTTCTACAATAGCTTTAGTTGTATGTATTTTAGTTACAGTTCTTCTCGTATTTGTTTTCAATACTGTTTCAGATAGCATTTCAAGTAGTTTGGACTACATAAATGACGAACTAGAAAACCAAGTTACAGAAATAAATGCTAAAATTAATGAGCCTGCCACATTAAATGATGTTACTGTAACATTAGTAGCAGTAGATAAAGATTTTAAGGATTACTATACTTTTGCAATGGTAGACGATGATTGCAAAATATTAAAAGCAGATTTTGAATTTGAAAATGTAGGAGACTATACAGAATACGTATCTTATTCAGACTTTAACTGTTATGCAGATAAATTTTCTTGTGACACATTTTCTTCTGTAGAAGATAGTTACTTTTATGCATCAATAGGAGAAGGTAAAAAAGCAAAAGGATCAGTTTATTTTGAAATACCTAAAGATGCTGAAACAATAGAAATAGAGTATGACGGTGGCTCTTATGATGGTTCTAAAATAACATTTGTAGTTGAATAACCAAAAATAGTGTAATTACTTTAACTGTAACTACACTATTTTTTTGTTATGCCGAATTTACTTCCAGATGGCTCATTCGGTTTTTTTGTTGCCAAAGAGGCAACTCCCAAGCACTAAAATCTGATAGGCACTATAAAAGTCGATTTGAAAGACCGTTGATACAGTCCACGTCAGCCCTACTTTTACTATTGATGCTACTATCATGCTGAGTGCCAAAATCCAGTTTATTCGCCTTACTGCAACTTCCCCTTCTTCTTCCCGAGAACGCAAAATGTTCTCTCCAAAAGCCAAGACATACCAGAAATCAAGAAAGACGTAAATGTAAATAAATGCCATTCCCTGTTCGATAAGCCCTGTTTTAGAAGCGAGAAAACTTACTTCCCAAACAATAAGCCAAGTCATGAATTTTCTCAGCATACTTTTCCTCCCTTTTTGTTGTTTATTATTTATGAAAAAAAGCTTAAAGGGTTATTTCCCTCACTACAGTGAGAAAAAACAACATAGGCAATGCCCATATCATGCTATATTATAGCATATTATGGATGAAATGGCAAATTTTATGTATAGTTGATATAAAAATGCTTTTTATTTCTGATTTCGTGTAAAATATATTGTATATTATTTTTGATTTTGTGCAAAATACGTATTGAATTATTTTTGATTTCGTGATAAACTATAGAAAGAGGATGATTTAATGAAAAGAAAAATTTATAATGATATTTTAAAATGGAAAGAAGAGAGCCAAGGAAAAACTGCTTTACTTGTTGAAGGAGCTAGACGTGTTGGCAAAAGCTATATAGTAGAAGAATTTGCAAAAGAAAATTATAAAAGCTATATATTGATAGATTTTTCAAAAGTATCTAATGAAGTAAAAGAATTATTTGACAATTATCTAGATAATTTGGATTATTTATTCACATATATTGCTAACTATTACGGCATAAAATTATATGAACGTAATACATTATTTATATTTGACGAAATACAATTTTGTCCGAGAGCTAGAGGTGCAATTAAACATCTAGTAGCTGATGGCAGATATGATTATATAGAAACAGGTTCTTTGATTTCAATTAAGAAAAATGTTAAGGATATTCTAATTCCATCAGAAGAAGAAATGATTAAAATGAATCCAATGGACTTTGAGGAATTTTTATGGGCAATGGGTAACGACACTTTAATGGACTTTATAAAAGACTGTTTAAAAAATAAAAGAGAAATGGGGCAAGCACTTCATAGAAAGGCAATGGATTACTTTAAAGAGTATTTAATTGTTGGTGGAATGCCACAAGCCGTTTTAGAATATAGCACTTCAAGAGATTTTGAAAAAACTGATAAAATAAAAAGAAATATTTTAAATTTATATAGAGAAGATATTAGAAAATATTCCGATGAGTTAAATCTAAAGGTCGAGCAAATATTTGATACAATTCCATCTCAACTTCAAAAACACGAGAAAAAATTCAATATATCTTCTTTAGATGAAAATGCAAGATATAGAAATTTTGAAGGAGCTTTTTATTGGCTATCTGATGCTTGTTTAATTAACATTGCGCACAATACCACAGAGCCTAACATAGGATTAGGTCAAAGAATAGATAGTAATAGTTTTAAATGCTATTTATTTGATACCGGATTATTGTTATCTATGACATTCAATGAGAAAGCTATTATAAGCGAAGAAATTTATAAAAAAATATTATTTGATAAGCTCTCATTTAATGAAGGAATGATTTTAGAGAACGTAGTTGCTCAAATGTTGGTAGCAAATAATAGAAAGTTATACTTTTTTTCAAAAAATGACAGACAAAACTCTGCTGAAACAATGGAAATAGACTTCCTAATATCTTCTAACAAAGTAACTTCTAAACATAATATTATACCAATAGAAGTTAAATCTGGAGAAAGATACACCTTTTCTTCTCTTGAGAAATTAAAGAATAAATATAAAGAATATCTAAGAGAATCAATTATAATTCATACTAAGGATTTAAAAAAAGATAACGGAATATTATATATACCTGTATATATGACAGGATTGTTATAATTTTTCTCAACAAAAAAACTAACCATTTAATATGTTTAAAAGTTAAAATGGTTAGTTTTTTCTTGTCGAAGATAACAAGTTTCTATGGTCCTTAGGCTTCAAACTTTGATTGCTATGTCGTGTCAATTTTTTCTTCACTCTTAGTTCAATTCCAAATACTCATCATAAGTTACTTCTCTATCAACTACCTTATCTTTCTTAATATCAATTATTCTATTTGCTACTGTTTGGGTTAGTTGATGGTCGTGTGATGTAAATAAAATTAAACCTTTATATTTACTCATTCCTTCGTTTAGTGCTGTAATACTTTCCATATCTAAGTGGTTTGTTGGCTCATCAAATATAAGTAAGTTTGCACCAGAAAGCATCATTTTAGAAAGCACGCATCTTACTTTCTCCCCTCCTGATAATACATCTACCTTTTTAAGCGCCTCTTCTCCAGAGAAAAGCATTCTTCCTAAGAAGCTTCTTACGTAAGTCTCATCTGGATCCTTTGAATACTGTCTTAGCCAATCTGTTATTGACAAATCTGATTCAAATAAATAGTTATTATCCTTTGGAAAATAGTTTATTGTTATTGTAGTTCCATATTTAATAGTTCCTGAATCTGGTTCCATCTCCCCTGCTAAAATTTGGAACAATACAGTTTTTGCATTCTCATTATCTGCTAAAAATGCTATTTTATCATTTGGTTTTACAACAAAAGATACTTTATCCAATATTTTTTCGCCATTTATTGTTTTACAAATATTTCGTACTTCTAATATGTCTTTTCCTGGCTCTCTATCTGGTTTAAAATCTATGTATGGATATCTTCTATTAGAAGGTTTAATTTCATCTAATTCTATTTTTTCCAATGATTTCTTTCTAGATGTAGCTTGTTTAGATTTAGAAGCATTTGCACTAAATCTTGCAATAAATTCTTGAAGTTCTTTAATCTTCTCTTCTTTCTTTTTATTAGCTTCCTTCATTTGCTTTAGTGCAAGTTGGCTAGATTCATACCAGAAATCATAGTTTCCAGGATATACTTTTATCTTACCAAAATCAACATCTGCAATATGTGTACAAACTTTATTTAAGAAATATCTATCATGTGATACTACAATTACAGTATTTTCAAAATTTATTAAAAACTCCTCTAGCCAATTTATACTCTTTAAGTCCAAGTCGTTTGTAGGCTCATCTAAAAGTAAAATATCTGGATTTCCAAATAAAGCTTGTGCCAAAAGCACTTTTACTTTATCTTTTGCTTCAATTTCACTCATCATTTTGTAATGTTTTTCTGGCTCTATTCCTAAATCATTTAAAAGCACTGCTGCGTCTGATTCTGCATTCCATCCATCTAATTCTGCAAATCTTTCCTCTAGTTTAGCTGCTTTCATACCGTCTTCTTCTGAAAAATCTGGCTTAGCATATATTGCATCTTTTTCTTTCATAATTTTATATAGTTCGTCATTTCCCATTATAACTGTATCCATAACAGTATACTCTTCAAATGCAAAGTGGTCTTGCTTTAATACAGACAATCTTTCGTTTTTATCTTTTGTAACTTCACCCTTACTTGGTTCTAGTTCTCCTGATAAAACTTTTAAAAAAGTAGATTTACCAGCGCCATTTGCTCCAATAATTCCATAGCAACAACCTTTATTAAACTTTATATTTACGTCTTCAAATAAGGTTCTCTTTCCAAATCTAATTGTAACTCCTGTTGCAGTTAACATATCAATCTTCCTCCTTTTTGGCACTTTGGTGCCTGTCACAAAAGTGCCAAATGGCACTTTTAGGGACAGGTTTTCATTTCATTTTAGAATATTTTCCTTTAACAGTAGTTATTTTAACATTCTTTTTTCAATTTGTCATCTCTTTTTCTTTTCGCTTTTCGTTTTGTTTACCTGTCGCCTATTTCTTGCTCTGATTTTTTTGCATAATTTTTTGCATAATTTTGTTGTTGATTTTGCGTTTTTTCTGCCTGTTCTGCTTCACGTATAAGTGTAGTAATTATGTCTTTATTTGATTCTGTCACACCTTCATTACTGCTTTTTATAGTATTATAAAAAATTTCTTTAGCCTCTGGTGTTAGATAATTTACTAAGGTATTTAGTCTAGATTTTGTTATTTGTGAATCTATTTTTTCTATTGTTTGTGCATCATTTATCCAGCCTAAAATTCTTTCTTGCCCATCTATACTATTAACATGATAAGCAAGTTTACCATCTGGATGTTTTGCTTTAATTTCATTTATACTTAGTCCGTCTGCTACATTATAATGTGATAGTCCCTGTTTATCTACAACATCTATGTCTGTTATATATAGTTCAGAATTTTGATTTACATTACCACTTTTTCCTTTTCCATCAGGACTCTCCCAATACTTTGCTTCATCTATTCTGAATGATGTTTGCTTTCCTATGTATAAATTAACAGAGTCCTCTAAAAGTTGTTTTAAATCTATATTTGCCTCTTCTATTGCATTTTTTTCTGTAATAATTGTATCTCTTTTTTTACTTTCCACATTTTCTGTAATGCTTCTATTATTTACTTCAGTTTGATTATTATTTAGTAAATTTGCAACTTTTGCTTTACTTGTGTTTAGGATTGTTAATGCACTAAGTGCCATTGCGGTAAGAACTCCTACATTTACTAATCTTTTACCTACTTTTTTTCTAAATTCTACATTATTTGCTTTTTCTTTTAAGGTTTCTAATAAGCCTTTTTCTGCTTTATACCTCTTTTCTTCTTCTCTACTTGGAATGTTAAATTCTTGTATTGTTTTTGCCAATTCTTTTCCATTTATAGTGTTGCTAGGTTTTTGCCCTGTTGATTGAACTTGGTCATCTTGTATATTTAAAATCTTTATTTTAGATAGCTCTCTATTTTTTATTGAATTTCTTATAATTTTTACTTTATCCCAAAAGCCTTTTCCTAAAATTTTCATGTTTCTAAAATCATAATTTAATTCAATACCATTATTCTCTAACTCTACTCTTCTTACTAAATTAACTCTTTTTTTATATTGTCTTTTGCTTTCATTCGTCTGTCTATCTATTTGTTTCAACATTATTTGTGCATATTTAAGACTTTTACTTTCTTTACTTTTTTCTGATTTATCATATTCTTTTAATGCGTTATAAATAACTGGGTCTATGTTTTTACATACTCTTTTCCATGATTCCTTGCTTTCTTCTACTATTCCTTTATCTATAAGCTCATCATATAATTCTTCTAGCATTGCCCTTTGATAAATTTTGTCAAACACTTCAGAATACACTCCATCAATTTGATTGCCTTTTAACGGCAAAGTTACTTTGTCTCTTATATTTTTTGCATTTATTGTATTATTGCTAGCTTTTGTTGTAATTTGCACTTTATTTAATTTTTCCATAATTTTTTCATTCCTTTTCTTTAAAAACGTCAACTTTTATTATACCTCTTTTTATCCCTTAAGTCAATATTTTATGTATAGTAAAAATAAAGAATTTTCTAACGTATATGCTAGATTCTTTAGCAAATAAAAAACACATAATTAAAAATAACTATGTGCCTTTTATTTTTAGTCTAGCATTCCTTTTTTCTTTAGCCATAATGATGCTACAACTCCAATTATTATTGAAAATGCTATTAGCATTATAAAACCAAATGGATTGTTTTGAAATGGAACCGGTACGTTCATTCCCCAATAACTTGCAATTAAAGTAGGAATTGCTATAATAATTGTTATTGAAGTTAAATATTTCATTACTCCATTTAGGTTATTTGAAATAATTGAAGCATACGCATCCATTGTTCCAGTTAATATATCTCTATATATTTTTGCCATTTCTATAGCTTGCTTATTTTCTATAATAGCGTCATCTAAAATATCTTCATCTTCGTCATAAAGCTTGATTAAATTACCCCTCATTGTTTTTTCCATAACTACTTCATTAGATTTTAAAGAAGTTGTAAAGTATACAAGTCCTTTTTCTAAGCTTAATAGTTTTAATAAAGCTTTATTTTTCATTGAATTTTTTAACACATTCTCTGCTATTTCTGTTTCTTT
>CALXVA010000026.1 GCA_944391835.1 uncultured Clostridia bacterium
TATAGGAAAAGACAAATTAGGTATAAAATAATCTCCTTCTTTACGATAAGTAATATTATTATTCATAACTGAAAACCTCCTAAATAAATTTTAGGTTTCCCATTAATATACAATTTTTGTACGAACAAATGTATAAAACGAGTTGGGGAAAAGTTGGGGAAGAAATTTACAAAAATTGTCCCCAAAATACACAAATGTTCAAATCTTATAAATCTTTGAAACTAGCATAAAATCAACAAAAACATCAAATTTCACAAATTTGCAATTACCAGAAATTTACAACTCATAACCCGAAGGTTATAATCTCACCACAGAATTAATCAATTAATTAATCGTCACAACTTCTAGAAATTCTTTTAGTTCAATTCTCGCGCATCAACTTTTACTATAAATAAAATCTAATTTTATTGAGAAAATCGAGATTATATGATATATTTGTAAAAAATGAAATATAGGAGATAAAAATGATAGAAGTAGTTGCAGGAATAATATATAAAAATAACAGATTTCTAATAGCACAAAGGAACTTAAACAAATCGCAAGGAGGTTTGTGGGAATTTCCTGGAGGCAAAGTGGAAAAAGATGAATCTTATGAAAGAGCATTAATAAGAGAAATAAAGGAAGAGCTTAACGCAGATATAGAAGTAAATGAATATATAGGTGAAAGCATATATCAATATCCAGAAAAGGATATAAAATTAATTTTTTATAAGGCAAAATTATTAAGTGATAGGATAGAACTGCTAGAACATGAAAGTTATAAATGGATAACAAAAGACGAAAAAGATAAGTATGAATTTGCAGGAGCAGATAAAGTAGTATTTGATTTAATTTAGGAGAAAAAATATACAAAAAATATTTTTTTACAAAAATTTAAAAAACAAATAATACACACAAAAAAGAAAATGTCAATGATAGAAAAAAGTATTAACATTGGCATTTTCTAGAAACAAATCTTTTTCTTGATTGTTAAGAAAGAAAAAATAATAACACACAACCAAGAGAAAATCATAATGTAAAAAATATATCTGTAACTAATATTATTATAACATAATCAAAACGCGAAATATGTAGAAATCGGTCGAACGCGTCAAAAAAATAAAAAAAATTTCAAAAATCAACCAAAAATAATAAAAAATTCCATAAAAACAACTAAAAATCACTTAAAAATGCCTGTGATTGTGACACATGATGAATAATTATATAAATACTGTAACTAAAATCGTTTACAATAATTTGGCAACCCGTTCGCTATGATGAACAATTATAAAATTAATATAACTTATAATACTTCCCCTGCCACAAATCATTTTCTCTAAAATATTTATCTAATCCATTTATAATCCATTTTTTATGAGAGTTCCAACTTGGTGCAACTAATAAATCTTTTGGAGCATCTCCAGAAACTCTATGAATAACAATATCTGGACTTATGTGAGCAATTACGAATGCGCATTGTTCTATATATTGCTCTAATGTAATAGGCGCATATTTACCATCATTATATAATTTTTCCAATTTGGTATTTTTTACAATATAGCAAGAGTGAATTTTTAGTCCTTGTATATTGTGCCTATTTAGAAAATCTACAGTATTTTTAATATCTGAAAAAGTTTCAATATTTTTACCATCTTCAGTAGGCAGACCTATCATAATGTGTGTTACAATGTCAATACCATATTTATTTAATATTGTAACAGCTTTAGAAAAATCGTCATTAGTATAGCATCTATTTATAAATTTTCCGGTTTTTTCATTAGAAGTCTGAAGCCCAAGTTCAACACATACATAATATTTGCTGGTATAGCTTTTTAGGAGCTTCGCGATATCTTCTGTTATGCAATCTGGACGAGTGGCAACTTCAAGCCCAACAATTCTATCATCAATTAAAGCTGAGTCGTATTTTAGTTTCAAATTTTCTATAGTATCGTAGGTATTTGTAAAGTTTTGGAAGTAAGCAATAAATTTATTTGCTCTTTGAGCCTTGTAGCTATCGAAATATCTTTTTACTTGTTCAGAGATACTAGAAGTAGATTGCGTTATACTATTGCAAGGAGTCAAGCCTAATTTATTATCATAAATAAGATTATTTGTTTCAAATTCCACACTTTTTATATGTTCTCCAGAACCTTTTTCGCTACAAAAAATGCAACCACCAATTCCTTTACTGCCATTTCTGTTAGGGCAAGTAAATCCACCATCGATGCATATTTTTAATGTGCGCTCTCCAAATTTTTCTTTTAAATATTTATTTAAGTGTTTATATCTTTCTATATTTTCCATAATAATGATATTATAGCAGAAAAAAGAAATTGTAGCAATCCCACAAAATCTCACCAAGAAATTTACAAAATCTCCTACAAGAATTTCTATGAGTTCAAAAAATCCCTCCAAAAATTTCCTCAAAACCATTGACAAGCATACCTGAAATGTTATAAAATAATATATCATAGGAGTTTTATCGTTCGGCCAGGTAAAACTTAAATAACTCTTAAATAAAAACTAAGGGTGATAAATATAAAAAAGTTAATTTTAGTAAATAAATTTTAACATACAGAAGAAGGTTAGTTGGCAAAAATAAAAAAATGCCAACCTGCCTTTTTATTGCCGTTTTTACTTCGTTATGTAAATTTATAAAGAAGAGGAATTGGTATAATATTTCTTACGGAAATAAGGGTTTAGTGAGCAGTAAACCAATAAAAACGTATACATAACATTATACACAAGAGGGACTTCTTAAATAAATATCATATATATCTTAATTCTGCTTAATCTTTTTTAGGGGTGATTTTCTTTGGTAAAAGAAATAAAACACGAGAAATGCTCTCGTAAAACTTTTGCAAAAATCGGCGATTCAATCGAAATGCCAAATCTTATCAAAGTCCAAAAAGATTCATACGATTGGTTCGTAGAAGAAGGACTAGGAGAAATCTTAAGAGATATATCTCCAATAGTTGATTATTCAGGAAATTTAATTCTAGAATTCCTAGATTACTACATGGAAGACAAAACAAAATACACAGTAGAAGAAGCTAAAGAGAGAGATGCTACATATTCAACAAGGTTGCATGTAAAAGTAAGACTAATCAATCGTGAGACAGGTGAAATTAAAGAGCAAGAAATTTATCTTGGCGATTTCCCACTTATGACAGATAGCGGTACTTTTATTATCAATGGTGCAGAAAGAGTTGTAGTAAGCCAGTTAGTTCGTTCACCAGGTTGTTACTATGATTCAGCATATGACAAAACAGGTAAGAAAATTTATACTTCAACTGTAATGCCATTAAGAGGTGCTTGGATAGAGTATGAAACAGATGCAAATGATGTGTTCTGGGCAAGAGTTGATAGAACAAGAAAAATACCTGTAACATCATTATTACGTGCTATTGGAGTAATTACAGATGAGCAAATAAGAGAGCTATTTGGAGAAGAAGCAAAAATAGAAGCTTCAATACAAAAAGATCCAATAAAAACACAAGATGAAGCATTAATTGAAATATATAAAAAGTTAAGACCAGGAGAACTTCCAACAGTTGATGCTGCCAGAAACCTATTTAATGGATTATTCTTTGACCCAAGAAGATATGACTTAGCTAAAGTAGGAAGATATAAATTTAACAAAAAATTAAGTCTAGCATCAAGAATTGAAGGAAAAGTTGCTTTTGATACTATAGTAGATCCTGAAACAGGTGAAGTACTTGTTGAAAAGGACAATGTAATTTCAGAAGAAACTGCAGAAAATATTCAAAATTCTGGTATCAATGTAGTTGATATTAAAATTGATGAGAAGAAAGTAAGAATTATAGGTAATGGTACTGTAAACATTCATAAATACTTACCAAATGTAGATGTTAGTGATTTACACATTAAAGAGTATGTAAACTACGAAGTCCTAAAATCAATAGTAGAAAGTACAGATGAAGATAAATTACATGATACTATAAAAGAGAGAATGGATGAGTTAGTTCCAAAACACATTACAACAGAGGATATTATTGCCTCAATAAGCTATTTATTGAATTTAGACCATGGACTAGGTGTAATAGATGATATAGATCATTTAGGAAATAGACGTATTAGATGTGTTGGAGAACTTTTACAAAATCAATTTAGAATTGGTTTAACAAGACTTGAGAGAGTTGTTCGTGAAAGAATGACTATCCAAGACTTAGATGTTGTAACACCACAAACTTTAATAAACACAAAGCCAATATCTTCGTCTATAAGAGAGTTCTTTGGAAGCTCACAATTATCACAATTTATGGATCAAACTAACCCACTTTCAGAGCTTACACATAAAAGAAGAATTTCTGCATTAGGACCAGGAGGACTTTCAAGAGAAAGAGCAGGATTCGAGGTTAGAGATATTCACTATACTCACTATGGTAGACTATGCCCTATAGAATCACCAGAAGGACCTAACGTTGGACTTATTTCAGCGCTTTCATCATTTGCTATGATAAATGAATATGGATTTGTTGAAACACCATATAGAAAAGTTGATCACGAAACTGGCAAAGTTACAGATGAAGTTGTATATATGTCAGCTGATGAAGAGGATAAATACATTATCGCACAAGCATCAGAACCACTAGATGAAGAAGGAAGATTTGTAAATGATAGAATAAAAGTAAGAATGAGAGAAGAAATTACAATGGTTGACAAATCAAGAGTTGACTATGTAGACGTTTCTCCAAAGCAACTTGTTTCTGTTGCAGCTGCAATGATTCCATTTGTAGAACATGATGACGCAAAACGTTCTCTAATGGGTGCTAACATGCAACGTCAAGCAGTTCCACTTTTAATGCCAGAATCTCCAATAGTTGGTACTGGAATTGAGTATAGAGCAGCTAAAGACTCTGGAACTACAGTTACTGCTAAAAATGCAGGTGTTGTAGAAAAAGTAACTGGAGACGAAATAATTGTAAGAAATAACAAAGATGGATTAGATACATATAAACTTAGAAAATTCAAGAGAACTAATGGTGGTACTTGTATTAACCAAAGACCAGTTGTTGTTCGTGGTGAAAAGGTTAATGAAGGAGATTTATTAGCTGATGGTCCAGCAACTAAAAATGGAGAGATGGCGCTTGGTAGAAATGTACTAATCGCATTTACAACTTGGGAAGGTTATAACTACGAGGATGCTGTTTTAATTAGTGAAAGACTTGTTAAAGAAGATGTTTATACATCAATCCATATTGAAGAATACGATTGCGAATGCCGTGATACAAAATTAGGACCAGAAGAAATTACAAGAGATATACCAAACGTTGGTGATGATGTATTAAAAGATTTAGATGAAAATGGTATTATACGTATTGGTGCAGAAGTAAGACCTGGAGATATATTAGTAGGTAAAGTAACTCCAAAAGGAGAAACAGAGCTTACAGCAGAAGAAAGATTACTTCGTGCAATATTTGGAGAAAAAGCAAGAGAAGTTAGAGACACATCACTTCGTGTTCCACACGGAGAAGCAGGCACTATAGTAGATGTTAAAATATTTACTAGAGAAAATTCTGATGAATTAGGACCTGGTGTAAATCAAGTAATTCGTTGCTACATAGCTCAAAAAAGAAAAATATCAGTTGGTGATAAAATGGCTGGACGTCACGGAAATAAAGGTGTTATTTCAAGAATACTACCAGAAGAAGATATGCCATTTATGCCAGATGGTACTCCAGTAGACATAGTTTTAAACCCACTTGGTGTTCCTTCTCGTATGAACTTAGGTCAAGTACTAGAAGTTCACTTAGGAATGGCAGCAAAATTATTAGGCTGGAAAGTTGCAACACCAGTATTTGATGGTGCTACAGACGAAGAAATTAGAGAAATGTTTAGAGAAGCTGGATACTCAGAAGACGGAAAAACAACTCTATACGATGGTAGAACAGGTGAAGCTTTCGATCATCCAATAACAGTTGGTGTTATGTATATGCTAAAATTACACCACTTAGTAGATGACAAAATACACGCTCGTTCTACAGGACCATACTCACTTGTTACACAACAACCTCTTGGTGGTAAAGCACAATTTGGTGGACAACGTTTTGGTGAGATGGAAGTTTGGGCATTAGAGGCTTATGGTGCAGCATACACATTACAAGAAATGCTTACTGTTAAATCAGATGATACAGTAGGACGTGTTAAAACCTATGAAGCTATCGTCAAAGGCGAAAATGTTCCAGAACCAGGAGTTCCAGAAGGATTTAAGGTACTTATAAAAGAGCTTCAATCTCTAGGCCTTGATGTAAGGTTATTGTCGCCAGACAATCAAGAATTAGAATTAAAAGAAAACATAGATGATGGAATAGACTATAACATAGATGACAAAAAGGCAGGAGATAGTGTATTAGATGAAAACGATCTTCACGACGGATATGAAGAAGAAGCAGTAGCAGATGACGAAGAACAAGAAGATGATGAAGCTTTATTTGAAGACCTATCAGATGATGAAATAGAACTTGGAGATACAGACTTAGGAATGGATAATCTTTTGAATGATCAGGATATTGTTGATGATGACGAATAATTAGTTTGGAAAAGAATTGTTTTTTGGCTAGGTACACGAATTTGAAATTTATGAGGCGTACTTTGTGTACGTTGATACTGAGGCTGTTAAAGCTCAGTTTGTCACAGTCTCAGTAAGCTTTAGCTTTAAATTTCAACTGAAGTGCAACAACGCCAAAAACAATTATCTTCAAAACTGTAGAATAGAAAAATAGAATGTAACTAGTTGCTACGTCGTTATAATCTTAAAGAAAATCCTTTGGTGTAGCAAAAAGTACGCTTCCGGTATTTCTTTAAGACTTTGCCTAGCAATATACACACTTTTGCTTCGTTAAGTAGATGTGTGACAATAAATTATAAAATAAAATCTAACTGAATAGCTTCAAAAAGAATATTAAAGTTGACGAGAAGGAATTGTACAGCAGTGGAGAACTGAAAAATGCTTTAGAGGCAAAAAATAAATATTTAAGGGGGCTAAACCGCGTGGACGAATTAGATATTTTTGATAAAATCAAAATAGGTATAGCATCAGATGAAAAAATAAGAGAATGGTCTAAAGGTGAAGTTAAAAAACCAGAGACTATAAACTATAGAACTCTAAAACCAGAAAGAGATGGTTTGTTCTGTGAAAGAATATTTGGACCTACAAAGGACTGGGAATGCCATTGTGGTAAATACAAAAGAGTAAGATATAAAGGTATTGTTTGTGATCGTTGTGGTGTTGAGGTTACAAAAGCTAAAGTTAGACGTGAAAGAATGGGACATATAGAGCTTGCAGCACCAGTAGCACATATTTGGTATTTTAAAGGAATTCCAAGTAGAATTGGACTTATGCTTGATGTATCTCCAAGAAGTCTAGAAAGAGTTATATATTTTGCTTCATACATAGTTGTAGACAAAGGAACTACAGGACTTACAAAAGCACAAGTACTATCTGAAAAGGAATATCATGAAGCAGAAGAAAAATATGGAAAAGGCTCTTTTAAAGCTGAAATGGGAGCAGAAGCAATAAGAAAATTACTTGCAGAAATTGACTTAGATAAATTATCGAATAAATTAAAGAAAGAACTTGAAAAAGCAAGCGAGCAGAAGAAAGCAAAACTTGTAAAAAGATTAGATACAGTTGAATCTTTTAGACTATCAGGAAATAGACCTGAATGGATGATTATGAATGTTGTACCAGTAATACCACCAGATTTAAGACCAATGGTACAATTAGATGGTGGTAGATTTGCTACATCAGACTTAAATGATTTATACAGAAGAGTTATAAACAGAAATAACAGATTAAAAAGATTATTAGAATTAGGTGCACCAGAAATAATTGTAAGAAATGAAAAGAGAATGTTACAAGAATCTGTAGATGCTCTAATAGATAATGGAAGACGTGGAAGACCAGTAACAGGAGCTGGAAACAGACCTTTAAAATCATTATCAGATTTATTAAAAGGAAAACAAGGTAGATTTAGACAAAACCTACTTGGAAAACGTGTTGACTATTCTGGACGTTCAGTTATAGTTGTAGGACCAGAACTTAAAATTTATCAATGCGGTGTTCCAAAAGAAATGGCAGTAGAGCTATTTAAACCATTTGTTATGAAAGAACTTGTCGGACGTGGAATTGCACACAACATCAAAAACGCAAAAAGAATGGTAGAAAGATTACGTCCAGAAGTATGGGATATATTAGAGGATGTTATAAAAGACCATCCAGTAATGCTAAACCGTGCTCCTACACTACATAGACTTGGTATTCAAGCATTTGAGCCAGTTTTAGTAGAAGGTAGAGCAATAAAATTACACCCATTAGTTTGTACTGCATTCAATGCTGACTTCGATGGTGACCAAATGGCTATTCACTTACCATTATCACCAGAAGCACAAGCAGAAGCAAGGTATTTAATGCTTTCTGTAAACAACCTTTTAAAACCACAAGATGGTAAACCAGTTACAGTACCTACACAAGATATGATTTTAGGTGCATATTACTTAACAATGGAAGTAGCAGGAGAGCCAGGTGAAGGTGGATACTATTCATCACCAGAAGAAGCTATAATGGCCAACTTTAATCACGATTTAGGAATGCATGCAATGATAAATGTACGTATTACTAAGGAGATTGATGGTGAGAAAAAGAGCAAAATGGTAAAAACTACTGTAGGAAGACTTATATATAACGAGGGAATACCTCAAGATTTAGGATTTGTAGATAGAAGCAATCCAGAAAATGCATTTGAACCAGAATTAAACTTCACAGTAATGAAGAAAAATCTTGGAAAAATTATTGCAAAATGCATAAATAAACATGGATTAAGCAAAACAGCTGAACTTCTAGACTATATTAAAGCAACTGGATACAAATATTCAACAACAGCTGGTATTACAGTATCTGTTGATGACGTTAAAGTGCCACCAGCTAAAAAGCAAATATTAGCAGATGCACAGGCACAAGTAGATAATGTAACAAAACAATATAGACGTGGTTTAATAACAGACGCAGAAAGATATAACTCTGTAATAAAAATATGGGAAGATGCTACAGACAAAGTTACAGATGCAATGAAAGATAACTTTGAAAAGTTAAATCCAGTATATATGATGTCAGAATCTGGAGCAAGAGGTAACTTAAACCAATTAAGACAAATTGCTGGTATGCGTGGACTTATGGCATCTACAACAGGTAAAACAGTAGAGATACCTATTACATCATCATTTAGAGAGGGACTAGACCCACTAGAATACTTTATATCTGCCCATGGCGCTAGAAAAGGTTTAGCAGATACAGCTTTAAGAACAGCTGACTCTGGATACTTGACAAGAAGACTTGTTGACGTATCACAAGATATAATTGTTAGAGAGCATGACTGTGGAACAACACATGGAATAGAATTATCAGATATAAAAGACGGAAATCAAGTAGTTGAAAAATTAGAAGAAAGATTACTAGGTAGATATCCATTAGAAGACATTTATAATCCACAAACAAATGAACTAATTGTGGATAAAGACACACTAATTACTGAAAATATTGCAGATAAAATTGTTGCAGCTGGAATTACAAGTGTTAAAGTTCGTTCTGTACTAGAATGTAGAACAAAGCACGGTGTATGTGCTAAATGTTATGGTATGGGACTAGCAACTCGTGAAGAAGTAAGTATTGGAGAATCTGTTGGTATTATAGCAGCACAATCAATTGGTGAGCCTGGTACACAGCTTACAATGAGAACTATCCACTCTGGTGGTGTTGCAGGTGTTGCAGATATTACACAAGGTCTTCCTAGAGTTGAGGAGCTATTTGAAGCTCGTAAACCAAAGGGATTAGCTATAATCTCTGAAATAGATGGTAAAGTAAGTATTTCAGACGACAAAACAAGAAAAGAAGTTACAGTTACAGGTAAAGATGACGCAAAGAAATATACAATACCATTTGGATCTAAACTTCGTGTAAGAGATGGAGACGAAATTAAAGCTGGAGCGCCAATCACAGAAGGTTCTATCAATCCAAACGAAATTCTAGCAATAAATGGACCAGATGGAGTTTACTTATACTTAGTACAAGAAGTACAAAAAGTATATAGAAACCAAGGTGTCGATATAAATGATAAGCACGTTGAAGTAATTGCAAGACAAATGTTAAAGAAAGTAAGAGTAGAGGATAATGGAGATACACCATTATTTGCAGGATCATTAGTAGACATCTATGAAGTAGAAGACGAAAATGAAAAGGCTATAGCAGAGGGAAAGAGACCTGCTACATACAAACGTATTCTACTTGGAATTACAAAAGCATCACTTGCAACAGAGAGTTTCTTATCAGCTGCATCATTCCAAGAAACAACAAGAGTTCTTACAGAAGCAGCAGTTAAAGGTAAGGTAGACGAATTAATCGGACTAAAAGAAAACGTTATTATTGGTAAGTTAATTCCTGCCGGAACTGGTATGGCAAAATATAAAAACATTCATATAAATACAGAAGTTACAGACATAGAAAATAAAGAGGCTTAAGAAAAAAACTTAGACAAGAAAATTATACTTTCTTGTCTAAGTTTTTTATGTTAACTAATTTACAAAAGGGGACGGGCCCGTTTTGCAAAAGAGTTGACGTAATTCAAAAACTAGTATATATTTTTTATTTGTGGCTTCGGCCCCCAACATCGTACAAACTGTAAAAACTTCATATTCATTCAGTCTAACAGTTTGTAAACTTGCCGGTCCCCACCTTAAGCACTCCGCCACAAAGAAAAAATATATACTAGTTTTTTCTTAATCTTTCGAGTTATGTTGACCGATTTGCAAAACAGGACCGTCCCCTTTTGTAAATCTTATGTAACCTTGACAAAAACTGCGAAAAATAGTACAATATAAACTGTTTTAATGGAGGTTTTTATGAACCATAATAAAAAAATATTGCAAAAAATTGTATCAAAAACAAAAATATATTTAGCAATTATAGCAATACTTTTAATTGTTATATGTGTATATAATCCTTTTTTTATAGTTCCATCTATTATTGTGTATGGACTTTTATTAGCCTATGCATATTGGACAAATAATAAAAGGCAAGAAGAATTAACAGAGCATATCAACAATCTAACATTTAGTGTAGATAAAGTAGCTAAAATTGCACTAGTAAATTCGCCATTTCCATTGGTAATAGCAGAAACAAATGGAAACCTAATATTTAGAAACACAAAATTTAATCAAGAATTTGCAAATATTGATATAAATAATTATTTAGCTAAAATCTTAAATGATGTTAAGCTAGAAATAAAAAACAATGATAGAAAAGAAAAAATACGTGATGAGATTAAAATAGATAAAAAGACATATAAACTTTATGGAGATTATATGCCATTAAGAGATGAATATATAATTACAATATATTTTATAGACGATACCAAATTGGTAGAACTAGAAAGTTTATTTGATAATAAAGATATGTATATTGGAATCATAATGATAGACAATTATGAGGAAATTATACAAAGAATACCAGATAGTGAAAAGCCACAACTTATGGCAGAAATAGAAAAAAGGTTATATAATTGGGCATCAGAATACAATGGTTTAATATTAAAATCTGAAAGAGAGTCATTTGTATGTATATTTGAAAAACAATATATAAAAGAAATAGAGGATAAAAAATTCGATATTTTAGATGTAATAAAAGATTTGCAACCATCTGACAAAATGCAATTTACACTAAGTATAGCAATATCTAATGAAGGAAATAGCAATTTAGAAAAATATAAAACAGCTCAAGCAGCTTTGGATATTGTCCTAGGAAGAGGTGGAGATCAAGCAGTTATTCACGAAGGAGATAAATATACTTTCTTCGGTGGTAGAACCCAAGAACTAGAAAAAAGAACAAAGGTAAAAGCAAGAATTATTGCACATGCATTAGAAGGGTTAATAAACGAGTCAAGCAATATCTTAATAATGGGACATAGTAATTCCGATATGGATTGTATAGGCGCTAGTATGGGAATATACAGATTAACAAAACATCTTAATAAATCAGCGCAAATTGTATTAAATCCTAAGGGAGAAAACTTAAAAGCCTTTCTAAGTGAATTGAGTAGTGATAAAGAATATGAAAATATCATTGTAGAACCAGAAAAGGCAGTTGAAGAAATGGATGATGATACATTATTAGTAGTTGTTGATACAAACAAGAAAAACTATATAGAATCACCGGAAGTACTAGCAAAAGCTAAAAAAATATTTGTAGTAGATCATCATAGAAGAAGTCCAGATTATATAGAAACCGCAACACTTACATTCCACGAAGTATATGCATCATCTGCTTCAGAACTTGTAACAGAACTTATAGAATATGCAAATTCAGAACCAGAATTAACAAACCTAGAAGCAGAAGCTTTGTATTCAGGTATAATGATGGACACAAAAAACTTTACCTTTAAAACAGGAGTTAGAACATTTGAAGCAGCAGCATACTTACGTAAATGTGGGGTAGACATAATAAAAGTAAAAAAATGGTTCCAAAGTGATTTAGAAACATATAACAAAATATCTAATATAATTGGAAAAGCAGAACTAGTATATGACACTATAGCAATTTCTGTATATGAGGATGAAGACAAAGACTCAAATGTAATATGTGCAAAAGCAGCTGATGAACTGCTTACAATAAGCAATATTACTGCATCTTTTGTAATAGGTAAAGCAAACGATAAAGTATGCATTAGTGGACGTTCAATAGGAGATATAAATGTTCAAGTAATTCTAGAAAAACTTGGTGGAGGAGGCCATATTACCTTAGCTGGAGCACAGGTAGAAGGAATGGATATTTATGAGGTAAAACAGGAGTTGATTAATAGGATTAATGAGTATTTTAGTGAGCAAATCTAACAGTTGACAAATAATTGTGTTTTGACGTTGTTAAACTGCACATAGAAAATCCTCAGCGTACACAGAGTACGCTTCCGGTTTTCTAGTTTGTTTGCCTAGTCAAAACAGCAATTCTTTGCCAACTGAAAAATAGGAACTCAAAAGAAGGAGGAATCAGAAATGAAAGTTATTTTACTAGATAATATAAAAGGTGTAGGTAAGAAAGATGAAATTATAAATGCATCAGATGGTTATGCTAGAAATTATCTTTTACCTAAAAAATTAGCTGTTGAGGCAAATGCAGAGAATTTGTCAAAATTAAACAATAAAAAAGAATCAGCAATTTATAAAAAGGATCAAGAGAAACAAAATGCAGAGGAACTTGCTAAAAAGTTAAAAGGAATTATGCTTAAAATAAAGGTTAAAGCAGGAGAAAATGGCAAGATTTTTGGAGGAGTAACTTCTAAAGAAATTTCTGAAAATTTAAAAAGCCAATATAACTTTGTTGTAGATAAAAAGAAAATTGAGTTAAAAGATACTATAAAGACTTTAGGAAGTTTTAATGTATCAATTAAACTATTTGAAGGAATAACTGCAGATTTAAGAGTAGAGGTTATTAGTGAATAGGTAAAATTGAGTTTACTAGATAAAGATTTTATGAAATGATATAATACAATTCCTAGGTAATATATATTACCTAGATTTTAAGAGACTAACAATAAAAGAGTAATTGAAAAAAGTAGATTTATATCATTACAAGTACAATAAAAAATAGAGGTGAAAGAATTGGAACTAGGAAAAGTACCACCAAATGACACAGAAGCAGAGCAAGCTGTAATAGGTAGTATGCTTACAGATAAAGATGCTGTTTCTTCTGCAGTAGAGGTGCTAAAAGAAACAGATTTTTACAGAGAGGACAATAGGATTATATACACAGCTATACTTAATCTATATAATAGAAGTGAGCCAATAGATATTATCACACTTAAATCAGAATTGTCTTCTATGGGAAAATTAGAGGCAGTTGGTGGACTAGAATACATAGCTGAATTACCAGACAAGGTACCAACCACTTCTAATGTTGAGCAATACATAAAAATCGTAGAGGAAAAATCAATATTAAGAAACTTAATAAAAACAGCAAACGATATAATTACTTTAGGATATGACCCTACTCAAGAAGTTGAAGCAATAATAGATACCTCGGAAAAAAAGATTTTTGAAGTAATGCAAAAGAAAAATCAAAAAGGATATAGTTCAATTAAGGATATTTTGGTAGACACTTTCACAGAACTAGAACAATTATATAACAGAAAACAACACGTAACAGGTGTACCAACAGGTTTTGCAGATTTAGACTATAAAACAGCAGGACTTCATAAATCTGATTTGATATTAGTAGCTGCCAGACCTGCTATGGGAAAATCTGCTTTTGCATTAAATATAGCTACAAATGCAGCAGTAAGAGCAAATGTACCAGTTGCAATTTTTAGTTTGGAGATGTCTAAAGAGCAAATGGTAAACAGAATTCTTTGCTCAGAGGCAATGGTAGATAGCAATAAGGTACGTACAGGAACGCTAGAAGATGAGGATTGGGCAAAGCTTGCAGAGGCTTCTGGAGCACTTTCGGAATCACAAATTTATATAGATGATACACCAGGTATTTCAATAATGGAAATACGTGCAAAATGTAGGAAAATGAAGCTTGAAAAAAATATAGGCTTAGTAGTAATTGACTACTTACAATTAGTACAAGGCAGTGGTAAAAGAGGTTCTAGCCGTGAACAAGAAATTGCAGAAATAAGCCGTTCTTTAAAAATTTTAGCAAAGGAAATAGAAGTACCAGTAATTGCATTATCACAGCTATCCAGAGCACCAGAGCAAAGACCAGACCATAGACCAATGCTTTCTGACCTTCGTGAATCTGGTTCAATAGAACAAGATGCAGATATAGTTATGTTTTTGTATAGAGATGATTATTATAACGAAGATAGTGAGAAAAAGAATATAGCAGAAGTAATACTTGCTAAACATAGAGCTGGCTCTACAGGAACTGTAGAACTACTATGGCTTGGAAATTATACAAAATTTGCTAATGTTGATAAATTTAGAGAATAAAAAAGATAACCCAGAGCATATTTATGACTCTGGGTTATCTGTGGAGGTCTACCTCCTTAAAGACCTTTACTTGACGCCCTCATCCACGTCGGTGAAGAAGTCCTTGTTCTCGAAGTATTCCATAGTGGTACGGATGAACCGTCCCCAGTCCCATCCGTACTCTCCAGCAAGGAGTCTGGCAGGGCATTCTTTCCCCGACCAGAACTTGTGAGGTACCACATGGCTTATGTGGATGTTGTACATCTGCATCAGGGTTGCAGTAAGTTTGGCCTGATTCCGAATAGCCTTGTCGAAATCAATTTCGACGTTGACCAAACGCTCGATGCCAATCGAACTGTTCCCTTCAGTAGAACCACTATGTGCAGTGCGAACCCAGGTCGGCAACAGTTGCCAAACTTGGTTGTCACCACACAGGAAGTGGTAGGCAACTCGAGAATCACCTTTGGGGTGTTCCAAGAGGTCGATGTAGTGCTGTGCATCCTTAGATGCCGGTTGCTTTTCGAGACCAAGAGAGGTCTCGTGGATAGTAACATATTCCGGAATGTTGCGTCCATCCTCCCGAGGTACTACCAAGGGAAGCCGGCACTCGTTCCGAGTGATGATGTGTTTCGTGATGTTCATAATAACCTCCATCTTTTGGATGTGAATAAACGGTAAGCTAAAAGCTTATAAATATATTATACCAAAATTAAACAAATTATGTCAAATTGTTGAATTCTAAAAGAAATTATGGTAATATAAACAAATGGATATGTTTTGCAAATGGTTATAATGATTGAAAAATAAATGGAGTATAAATAATAAGTAGGATATTTAATAATAGCAAACTTGCAAGAATTTAAGGAAAGAATAGTTTGAAAACTATGGCTACATCTAAAAAATAGAGAGGAATGGAATTTTTTAATGTTAGAAAACGAAGTACTTAGCACAATAAAAAAATACAATATGATAAACGATGGAGATAAAGTAGTAATAGGAGTATCTGGTGGGCCAGACTCTATTACTTTATTAAATGTGCTTAACAAATTTAAAGAAAAATTGAATATAAAAATTTATGTAGCACATATTAACCATAAGATAAGAAAAGAAGCAGATGAAGAAACAGAATATGTGAGAGAATTTTGCAAAAAAATAGATGTTGAAATCTTTTGCAAAAAAATAGATGTTGAAGCAGAGGCAAAAAAATTAAAAATAGGAACAGAAGAAGCCGGAAGAAATATAAGATATGCTTTTTTTGAAGAAGTAGCAGAAAAAGTAGGTGCAAACAAAATAGCGACAGCACATAATAGCAATGACAATGCAGAAACAGTACTTATGAATATTATCAGAGGAACCTCTATATCTGGTCTAAAAGGGATAGAAAAGATGCGAGATAATAAATTTATTAGACCACTAATAGAAACCTCTAGAGCTCAAATAGAAGAATATTGCAAAATAGAAAAGCTAAATCCTAGATATGATAAATCAAACAAAGAAAATATTTATACTAGAAACAAAATACGAAACTTACTAATCCCATATATACAAAAAGAGTTTAATCCTAACATAATTGATGGAATCAATAGACTATCTAGTATAGCTACAGAAGAAGAAAGGTTTTTGAATAGTATAGTAGAAGAGGAATATAAGAGAATAGTAATAGTAGAAAAAGCAGGAGAAAAAAATAATGCTAAAGAAAAATATAGTACAAATTATATAGCACAGAATTGTAAAACTCAAAACACTAATAGCATAATAGAAGAAATTGAGAAAGAAACGACATACAATAATACAAATAAAACAGAAAAAGAAGAAGTAAAGGCAATTTTGAATTTAAAAGAATTTAACAAATTAGATAATGTAATAAAATCAAGACTAATTCTATATACTATATCAAAGCTTTATGGCACAACAGTAGGAATAGAAAAAATACATATAGACGATATTATAAAACTATGCAATAACAACATAGGCAATAAATATCTAACACCTCGTAAAGGAATAAAAATATATGTAAAAAAAGGAAAAATTTTTTTCTTGTCTAACTCGAGTTTCCGTAGAGAATAATCTTAGGACACAAAAAAATTACAAAAAAAGCCTTGAAATAAGTAAAGTTATATGGTATATTTCAAAGGTGATATTAAGGAGACTAAGGCCTTGGAGAGAACCTGTCCCCAAAAGTGCCAAATGGCACCAACGGTGACAGGCACCAAAGTGCCAAAAAGGAGGAAGTTTAAATTTGAAAAGTGGAATAAAAACATTAGCTATGTGGCTAATCATAGGTATAATATTTGTAGTACTATTAACATCAATAGTAGATAGCGATAACAATAAGCTTGCATATTCTGAGCTAATAGAGAGTATAGAAGCAGGAGAAGTTTCAGAAATAGAAATTTCTGCAGATGGTATGACTGCAGAGGTAAAATTAAAAAATGAAAACTTTGTAAAACAAGTAAATATACCAAGTATTGATAATTTGATGGATAATCTACAAGAGAGTATGTCTGCAGGAAGTGTAACTGTAACAGAAAAGTCTGAATCCATTTGGGTATTTATACTAAGCCTTTTAACACCATTCGGAATACTTATAATTTTCCTGATTTTCTGGGCTATATTTATGAGTGGTGGTCAAGGAAACAACAGTGGAAGCAAGACAATGTCTTTCGGAAAAAGTAGAGCTAGAATGATGAACCCAACAGACAAAAATAAAGTTACATTTGACGATGTTGCAGGTGTTGACGAAGAGAAAGAAGAGTTAGAAGAAATAGTAGAATTTTTAAAAAATCCAAAGAAATTTACAGATATGGGAGCAAGAATACCAAAAGGAGTATTACTTGTTGGTCAACCAGGTACTGGTAAAACACTTTTAGCAAAGGCAGTTGCTGGAGAAGCAGGAGTTCCATTCTTTATTATAAGTGGTTCTGACTTTGTTGAAATGTTTGTTGGTGTTGGTGCATCACGTGTAAGAGATTTGTTTGATGAAGCTAAGAAAAAAGCACCTTGTATTATATTTATAGATGAAATTGATGCAGTAGGACGTCAAAGAGGCGCAGGCCTTGGTGGAGGACACGACGAAAGAGAGCAAACTTTAAACCAATTACTTGTTGAAATGGATGGATTCTCTGCAAATGAAGGAGTTATAGTACTTGCTGCAACAAACAGACCAGATGTACTAGATAAAGCATTATTGAGACCAGGTAGATTTGATAGACAAATTGTAGTAAGTTCACCAGATGTAAAGGCAAGAGAGCAAATACTAGAAGTTCATAGCAGAAAGAAAAAATTAGCAATAGATGTAGATTTAAAAACAATAGCTAAAAACACATCAGGCTTTTCAGGAGCAGACCTTGAAAATGTATTAAACGAAGCAGCACTTTTAGCAGCTAGAAGAAATTTAAGAGAAATTGGTATGCAAGAAATAGAAGATGCTATGGTTAAAGTAACAATGGGACCAGAAAAGAGAACTAGAGTAAGAAGCGACAAAGAGCAAAAACTAGTTGCATATCACGAAGCAGGTCACGCTGTGGTAAGTAGATTTTTACCTACACAAGATCCAGTACATCAAATATCAATCGTGCCAAGAGGTATGGCTGGTGGTTACACAATGTATAGACCAACAGAAGATAAATCATTTATGTCTAGAACAGAAATGGTAGAAAATATAGTATCACTTTTAGGTGGTAGAGTTGCCGAAAAACTTATATTAGATGATATTTCTACAGGAGCTAGCAACGACATAGAAAGAGCGACTAAAATAGCAAGAGCTATGGTTACTAAATATGGTATGAGTGACAGAGTAGGAACTATTACTCTAGGACAAAACCAAGAAGAAGTATTTTTAGGAAGAGATTTTGCTCAAGCTAAGGAATACTCAGAGGAAACCGCCAACTTAATAGATGAAGAAGTTAAAGGGATAATAGATGCAGCATATAAAAAAGCAGAGTCAATTTTAAGAGAACATATAGACAAACTTCATAGTGTAGCAGGTGTATTACTTGAAAAAGAAAAAATCGATGGAGAAGAATTTGACCAGATTTTTAATAGCTAATTAATTACAAAAAATAGATTTCTTTAAAAAGAAGTCTATTTTTTTTGTTGTGATTTGATAACTTTATACTTTACAATTATTGGATTCTAGTTATAGGTTAGAGTAAACTTATAAAAAAAGTATTTCAAATATGTCGGTTCAGCTACTTTTTCATAGAAATTCTAAATAAATTTTATGGAACCCTTCCATCAGAGAAGAACTCTTTCCATAAAATTTATTAAGAATTTCTAATTCAAAGTATTCTCCATTCCATATTTTCATACTTTTTTTACAAGCCCACTCTAACCTAATCAAATTAGAACACATATAATCGTAAAGTATAAAGTTATCAAATTGCAACCAAATTTGTGTATTTTCTGTGAATTACCTTGATTTTTTCCACAAATTATTATAGAAT
>CALXVA010000027.1 GCA_944391835.1 uncultured Clostridia bacterium
GCATATTTTGATGGACAATCTACATTTGATTTACTAGAAGGAACCTTGTTTATTAACTTAGATATATCACAACTAGAAGAAAAATTTGCAAGACCACTTGCACAACAAATTTTGCTAGAGTGGATTTGGGAAAAATATGTTAAAAAGAACAGTGAAGATAGAACAAAAGCTGCTAAAAAGAGAGTGCTAGTGGACGAGGCGTGGATGTTACTTCCTTTCCCAGAAGCAGTAGATTTCTTAAACACAATGGCAAGACGTGCCAGAAAAAGAAATGTATCACTTGCAATAATTTCACAAAGATTCCAAGACTTTTACGAAAAACCAGAGGCACAAGCAGTACTAACTTCATCGGATACAAAATTATTCTTAGCACAGGATAAATCTGAAATACAATACTTAAAAGAAGTATTTAAGCTAAGCGATGGAGAAGCAGGATTTTTAGTAACTTGTTTAAAAGGAGAAGGCTTACTAAAAGTAGGTGGAGATAGTGCAATAATACAAATACAACCAACAGCAAAAGAGTTTGAATTCGTTGAAACAAACTTAAATAAACTAATGCAAAAAGGTAGAAAAGCAGGCAATAGATATTAAGGGGAGGAGACATGGAAATATTTAAAAAGAAAAGTTTAATACTAAAGATAGTAATTGCTCTAGTTGTAGTTATATTATTTAATTTTTCTGCTCCTACAATAAGTCAGGCAGCAAGTATTGGAGGAACATTACTTCAACCAGTAGTTTCTTTATTAACAGCATTGGGTGATGGATTAATGTTACTTATACAATCTATATTATTTGGAGTAAATTATTCGGTTATAACTTTAACAGATGATCCTCCGGGAAGTATTTTAGAATCAATACTTGATTTTGGCTCTGGCATACTTAACTGGGGGGCTAACTTAGTTGATAGTGTTATAGGAACCAATATAAGTAGTATAACAGAAGGATGGATACCAAGTGTATTTTACTTACCTATTTATGCAATTAGTCCAGAAGAAATTTTTCAAAATAAAATAGGGGTATTAGATGTAAACTTCTTTAATCCAAATCCTTATGGAGAAACAGAATTAGCGAATGGAGCTGTGGTAGAAGAACAAACATCTACAGCATCAGCTTTGCAGGCAACAATATCTAGTTGGTATTTAACATTAAGAAATTTTGCTATGGTAGTATTGTTAATTGTACTATTATACATTGGTATTAGAATAGTAGCTAGTAGTGCATCTCAGGAAAGAGCAAAATACAAAGAAAAATTGTTTAGTTGGATTGTGGCAATGTGCTTATTAGTATTTATGCATTACATAATGTCAGTTGCAGTTACAATAGTAGAAGCGGTATCTGAGGGTATAAACCAAATAAATAATAATATAGCTATAGGGATGGAAAACTTAGATGATTATTATGTAGAAGTACAAGATGAAGAGGGCGAAAACCAATATGTAGAAGCAACTACATACTTTAATGAAAATAATTTGGTAGAAGGTGGACAATATGTATGGCCTACAAATTTATTAGGTAAAATTAGAATAGAGATGCAATTAGAGCCAACAGGAGTATCGGAAGATAATATAATACTAAGAAAAATGGGTTATACTGTACTTTATCTAATGCTAGTGTTTTATACAGTTGCTTTCTTAGTAGTATATTTAAAGAGAACAATAATGCTTGCATTCTTAACAATGATAGCGCCATTAGTTGCAATGACATACCCACTAGATAAAATGAATGATGGAAATGCACAAGCATTTAATATGTGGCTAAAAGAATATATATTTAACTTACTAATACAACCATTCCATTTAATACTTTATACAATGCTTGTAGGCTCGGCAATAGAATTTGCAACCGATAATTTAATATATTCTGTAGTTGCAATAGGATTTATATTCCAAGCAGAGAAATTACTACGTAAGTTCTTTGGATTTAATAAAGCAGAAACATTAGATACAAACGGTTCTACTATAGCTGGAATGGCAGGAATGACTGCTATAAACGCACTTAAAAGAGTCGGTGGAGGCAGAGGTAGAGGAAAATCTGGAAACAATTCTAGTAGTGATAGTTCAAAAGACTCAACTAAAATTAGAACAGCAGATAAAGGCAGAAGTACAAGAGATTTATTAAATGCTAGACAAGCAAGACTAGGAATACAACCTGCTCAGAACACAAATAATCAGGACGAAAATAATAATGATGATGATAGCTTTGATTTACATTTACAGGACCCAACTTTGGCATCAGTAGGACCAGAAACATCTTCTACACCACCAGATAGTAGCAACACAAGTAGGGATTGGCAATTAAGAGGAAATGAAGCATTTAATCCAGAAGGACCACGACCAGAAACTACAGACGAGAAACTTGATTTCTTGAGACAATCTATGAACATGGGAAGAGATCCAAGATATGCTAATAATTTAAATCAGCCACAACCATCACCACAACAACAAGGACAACAACAGCCAGCACCAATACGTCAACATGTTGACCATGATCAACAGCCAAATCCAAACAACCTAAATCCAGAACAACCATTACCACCACCAGAACCAAATGAGCCTTTAACACTGGGACAAAGGCTGGCCAAAAACTTCGCTGCTACACCAGACGATACAAGAGGAGCTGGTCAATGGCTTGCTGATGGAATAGGACAAACATGGAATGAAAGTAATTTAAAGAAAGGTATATTACAATCAAAAGAAGTTGCAAAACTTAAATCTGTAGGGGCAAAAGCATCAGAGTTAAAGCAAAATGCAGAAAATAAAATTAAGAATACTAAAATAAGTGACAAATATACATTAGGAGATGTTGCAAAAGGTGCAAAAAAAGCAGCAAGTTATACAAAACCTATTAGAAACACTATTAGAGGTGCTGCAACAGTCGCAGGAAAAGCAGCAACTTATGCAGTTCCAAGAGCAGGTAAGCTATATGCAAAAGCAGCACTTGGTGTTGCAGCTGGAACAGTAGGTGTTGCAGCTGGACTTGCATCAGCAGATGATAGAAATATTATGTCTTGGGGTGGTGCAGGCTTAGCTGCTGGTTGGGCAGCTGGATCAGCTGGAAGTAATATAGCTGGAAATGTAGCTAAAAGTGCTAGCAACATAAGAGATAATGTGGTAAGTACATATACGGTTGCTGCAAAAGGAGAAAAGGCAGAAAAAGAAAGACAACAAGCAATAGAAGATAAAGCAGCAATGAAAGATAAAGAAAGACAAAAATTGTATATGGATAAATTAAATATACCTAGATCTGAAGTTAAACAAGTAATGCAAGAAGCTCAAGAGTATAGAAAGAGTGGTATTACGGATGATAAATTAATTATAAAAGCTATGAAAGCAGACGAAGACAAATTCGGACCAGGTAGAGCAAATGAAGAAAGAATTATACTAGCAGGATTAGCAAGTGAAGTAGGTAATGACAACAAGAAGATTAAAGACTTAGAGTCTAGACTAAAAGAGAGAGGCTTAAGTGATAAAGACGTAAACAAATTTATTGGTGGAATTAGAGAAATTAATGATGTTGTATAAAACATACTTAACTATTAAAATGGAACAGAAAAAGTCCTCTGTTCCATTTTATAAAATAAAGTAAAAATAGTACCTTTAAGGAAGGATGAAATAAAAATGGGAAAAAAAATTGCAGAATGGTATATATATAATAAAAATAAAGTATTAATGGCAGTATTTGTAATAGTTGTTATTGTACTTGTTAGCATAATAGTAAACCTTATAAACTCAATACAATTAAATAATGCGCAAACAAATACGTTAGCTAATATGCAAACAAACGAAAGCACACAGCAAGCAGAAAATCCAGTAGGAAACTTTACAGATATATATGTAGACAGTAATGATTCATCTGTAACAGGTGAGAGCGTAGGATTTTCACAGACCAATATGTTAGATACAATAAATCAGTTTGTGCAGTTATGTAATGAGGGAAATGTTAATGCAGCATACAATATGCTATCAGACGAATGTAAAGAAGATGTATACCCATCATTAGATAGCTTTAGCAACAATTACTATAATACAATATTTAACGGACAAAGAAAAAACATTTCAGTAGAAAACTGGGTAGACAATATATATAAAGTAACATTTGAAAATGATGCCTTATCTACAGGAGTATATACACAAGAAGGTACTATACAAGACTATATAACAGTTGCAAGAAATGAAAATAATGAATTAAGATTAAATATAAACAATTATATAGGAAGAGAAGAAATAAATAAAACACGCACTGATGCATCTAATGTGACAATAACAGTACTAAGAAGCGACACATATATGGATTATGAAACTTACACATATAGTATAACAAATAATACAAATAATACTATTTTGCTTGATGATAAAATTAGCACAGACAACATGTATATACAAGATGCAAACGGAAACCAATATACAGCATATATACATGAACTAAGTGAAGCACAACTAACTATAACACCAGGTGAAACTAAAGAAGTTACTATTAAATATTACAGTAGATATGGTTCGACCAAAAATATAACTCAAGTTGTATTTAATAAAATAATATTAAATTATAATGAAGTAGCTGTAAGACAGACTACAAGAATAGAAATAGGGTTATAATAGGAGAAAAATATGGAGAATAATGGAAATAATAGCTTTGAACAAATTAAACAATTTGTAAGACGTGCAGGTAAGCGAATAGTTAAATCAATTATAACATTCCTTTTACCGATAATTCTAATAATAGTTATATTGGCTGGAGCAGTTTATCTAATAACATTAGACGATGGCTCAAGAAAAGAAGGAGATATGTCAAATACACCGTATGCAGCCTCAACATATACACAAAGTGTTACAATAGATGAAAATGGAAATATAACAACAAATATGACGGCTCAAGCATTATGGGATGAAATGATAGAAAACGAGAGTAGGGTAGAAGAGTACCTAGATGGACCAGAAGATTTACTTAAACTAATGAATGCTGAGCTTGTAACTAATTATCCAGATACAAGACCAAATCCTGATGAAGAAATTGATTGGGAGACATTAAACAAAGATGTTACTTCTAATAAAGTACAAGGTATAATAAAGTTTAGAAGAGCAAGAGACGATGGTAGTACAATTACATTAACATTCGTAAATGCAGATACTTTTTATGAATGGGTAGAAGAGTATAACATATCTGGCGATGAAAGTGTAAGAGAACAAATACTTACACACTTTACAATAGTAGAAGGAACAGGGACAGGTATTGGTGGAAGTAATGTACAACTCAACTATAACGGAAAAGATATTATTACAGACATATCAGAAGCTATTGTTAGAGCTGCTCAAACAACACCATCACCAGGAGCAGGTTTATGCCAAGCTTGGGTTAGACAAGTATATGCAAATGCAGGACTTCCAAATGTGTACTATACAGGAGCATACCAAGCATTTCAACAAACTTGTGTATCTACAGATGTAAATAATATTCCAATAGGTGCAGCTGTATAT
The DNA here is from genome assembly GCA_944391835.1 of uncultured Clostridia bacterium. GTDB lineage: Bacteria > Bacillota > Clostridia > TANB77 > CAG-508 > CALXVA01. The sequence continues at coordinate 5,475 of CALXVA010000027.1, forward strand.
GGTACAGGTAGTGCAAACAACCCTTATGGACATGTTGGAATATATGTAGGAGATATTAACGGAGACGGTAAAGGCGAAGTAATGGACAATGTTAGTAGTGGTATACGAACACAATCACTAGAAGATTGGATTGCTTGGCAGGTAGCAGCAGGTAACACTCAATGTGGAGGAACACCTGGATGGCTTGGTTGGGGATGGCAATCTGGCTCACCTAGTCAAATATTATCTGGTGGAGATAGTAGTACAGATAATAATTCAAGTGCAACAGGAGAAAGCAATTTAGATGATTTAGTAAATTCAGGAACTAGTACAGAAGACGAAGATGCAGGAACAACTACAAATGGACAAATAGCATCTTTAGATAATGTACTATTTATAGGAGATTCAATTACAGCAGGTTTAGATAATTCAGGGTTAATACCTAATGCACCTTTTTATGCAGAAGCTTCAACAACACCTAGAGACTGGTTAGGAAGAGTAGATTCATTACCACAAAATTCTGATGAAATAAGTGCAGTATGTGTTATGTTAGGAGTAAATGCTACAAATCAAACTTCAGAAATGAAACAACTAATTGATGCACTTGCAACTAGATATAACGGTAAAACAATATATGTACAAAAAGTTTTACCAGTAGCAAATACATATACATCAATAGATTATCAAACTATGAATCAAAATATAGAGGCATATAATACAGAAATTTCAAATTATTGTAGTGGAAAAACAAATATTAAATTTATAGATACTTCAAGTGGATATGTAGATGAAACAGGAGCAGCTAAAGCAGATTTATTTGACTCACAAGGTTTACACCCAAAAGATTATGAGCAACTAAAAGAAAACATAGAAAGAGCAATATTAGGTGGGCTTAGCCAAACATATAGTGCTTCAAAATATAGTGTAGTAGTAGGCACTTGGAGTGAGAGATATGAAGAAAGAAAGGCTTTAGGAGAAACAGATCCAGAAGAACAATATGTAGAGCCATACACAACCTATACAATGACTACTCAAAGTATAGATTACCAAAGAATGGTAAGTGGTTATACTATGCCATTTGATTATTTATGGGCTTTCTTAGTAACAGGAAGAGAAAGAGGGTTTGTATTAGATGTAGCAGATTTAGTATATGATAGTGAAATAGAAATAACAATACATGATAATTATACAAAAACTACAGATGTAGATACATATAATTATACAAGAAAAACAAAAGTACATACACACGATATAAGTACAACAATATCATTCACAAATGGTGGACAGAATGCCGTAACAAGACAGGCAACTGAGAGATGGGAAGAAGGAGACACCGAGGAAATACTACGAGAATATTCTACACAGCATACAGTAATTACAACTTCAAATACACTAGACATTAGTTTAACTAAAGCAGATGTATGGATAGTAGAATATACTAAAGAGTACACTTATGAACCAGAAGAAACAAATGTAGCAGACCCAGTAACCTCGGACTTAGAGCCAGTAGAATACCCAGAAGAGCCAGATAAAACGGATAATGAAGACCCTTGTGATATAGCAGATGATTTCGCACAAGAAAAGCTTCAAGAATATATAGCAAACTATGGAACTGCTGAAATTATAAGAACATTGTGTACATCAGACTACTATTACGGATATGAGGGAACGGTTACAAATAACAACACATCAGTAACAAGAAAGTATACTTCATCACCAGCAGAAATAATAGAAAAAACAGATCCACTATCTGAAGAGCCAAACTTTGTAACAATATTGCAAGACTATTATCAAACGAGAAGCAATATTTTAAGTGCTCCAGATTGGCTATATGAAATTTTGGAGTCAAGTAGTAGAACAGTAGATATGATAGACTTAACTAAATACTTATTATATAAAGCAACAGGACAAGACTTAGGTGTAACAGAATATGACTTTTCTGTATTTGACCCAAAGAACTTTACAAGTGTATCTTTAAGCATAACAGGTGGAAATGTACAAGAAAAGGTATGGAACGCATTAAGAAGTGCTGGATTTAGTGAATATGCAACTGCAGGTGCGATGGGAAATATACAAGCAGAATCAGGATTTAATCCTGGAGTTGAAGAGCATGCGAATGGAGTAGGTTTTGGACTTTGTCAATGGTCGTATGGTAGAAGAACACAACTTGAAAATTATGCAGCTTCTAAGGGAGTTAGTGCTAGTGATGTAGATACACAAATAGAATTCTTAATTTCAGAATTAACACCTGGTGGAGCAGGTCCTGCACAGGGGTATGCAACATATCAGCTATTAAGTTATAATGGATACAATGGTGATATGTGGAAAAATGCAACAAGCCCAGAAGAAGCAGCTACAGCTTTTTGCTGGTCGTTTGAAAGACCAGGAACACCAAACCTTACAACAAGACAAGATAGTGCTAGACAATATTATAATATGTATGCAAGTGGAGGAGCAAGTAGTGTTAACTAGAACATAAACTAAAAGTGACTCTAACTATAACAGAAAAATTAGTCAGAAAATTGTAAAATTTTCTAACTAACTCTAATTTATAGAAAGGAAATTTGTAAAATGTCTAAAATAAAGAATATTATTATAATACTAATATCTATTTTAGTAATGGCAATCATAGCTTTAGTTATAGTATTAGGAATAGGAAATAGAAATGAAGAGAACACACCAATATCAAATGAAGTAGAAACATCAAATCTGGAACAAACGCAAGGACTTACTCCGGTTGAAAGTAGAGAAGATTTTTATGTTGTAAAAGATAATGTAGGAAAATATTATTCGTATTATTCAATTTTATTTAATGCAGGTAGCTACTACGCAACAGAAGACGAACAAATAATTAGCCAAGCAGAAACCGATAATGCACAAATATTGTATAATATGTTAGATACAGAATATATTACAGCAAAAGGTATAACTGCTGATAATCTTAAAACAAATTTAACTGAAATAGGGCAAGTAACAGCATATATAAATAATATGTATGTTATTCCAGAAACAAACAATATAGACGTATATGTAGTAAACGGAAAATTAAAACAAAATGTAGAAGATTCTGGAACAGACTTTGAACTTATTGTAAAACTAGATAAAACAAATAAAACTTTTAGTGTAATTCCACAAGAATATGTTACAGAAAAATATGGAAATATAGTAGAGGGTCAGAATTTAGATATAAATGCAGAACAAAACATAGCACAAAATACAAATAACACATATTCAGAAAGAGAAATTACAGATGAAACATATTTAAAAGATTTATTTGCAGAAATAAGAAATGAATTGCTATATGACAAGGAAGAAGCATATAACCATTTATATGAAGAATACAGAACACAAAAATTCGCAACATTAGATGAATTTACTAGTTTTGCGAATAGCAAACAAGAAGAATATAAAGCAATGAAACTAGCTCAGTATCAACAAACCGAAGAAGATGGATATACGCAATATGTATTAGTAGACCAAAACGGAAAATACTATATTGTAAATGAAACAGCTATAATGAAATACACAACTATGCTAGATACATATACAGTAGATTTACCACAGTTTATAGAAAGATATAATACATCAAATAATGCAGAAAGAGCAGGATTAAATCTACAAAAAGTTGTAGATGCAATAAATAATAATGATTATGAATATGTATATAACAAATTAGACGAAACCTTTAAATCAAATAATTTCCCTACACTAGAAAGTTTTGAACAATATATTCAAAACAACCTATATACATCTGCAAATGTAGAGTTTTCTAATTACAAAAATAGTGGTGAACTTCATATATTTGATGCAACATTTACAGATAAGAATAACGAAAGTAGCAATGCTATAATAAAAACCTTTATAGTAAAACTATTGGAAAGAACAGATTTTGTAATGTCATTTAATGTGTAAAAAATTTGCCAAGCTTGATAACTATAAAATATTAAGCTTGGTTTTTTTATGTATAGAAAATTTCGCTAGAAATTTTCGGAGTAACAAGACTGTGGAGATAGTCTGGTAGCAATATTTGATTGCTATATCGTATTAGCTTATTATTAAAAAATAATAGTTAATGTTAAGGAGTGCAAATTTAGTTGAAAAAGACAAGCAGATAGAGTATAATAGATCTATGAGTTAATATAGAAAAGCAAAAAGATTAATATATATCTTTAGAGTAAGGAGGTAGACAAAATGGAAAAAGCAAATGTAAAAGTAACAAATAATATGCTTAGAATATATACAGAAGTGTCTAAAGAAATAAAAGAAAGAGGACAAGAGGTAGACAATATAGGATATTATAAAGACTTTGAAATAAAGGGTTCCGGACTAGCCATAACAGATGCATATATTGTTAAGTTAAAAGATAGCAAAAGAGCAAGAGAAAGTAGTGCCGAAAATGACAAAGCAAGAGACGAAGCTGAACAAAGACAAAAAATAATGTATGAAATATATGATGAAGACAGTAATTTAGTAGCAACGGTAAATGAACTGGGCGAAATTCAATTTGATGAAGAATTTTTGGAAAATTTAAGAGATATAAACGAGGAATATTTTAATAGCTTAACATTAGACGAAGCAGAGTTTGAACTACCAGAAGAATTAGAAAAAGATGATGTAGTTTTAACCAGAGAAGAGCTAGAAGAAAAACAAAGTGAAAAAAGGCTAGAAGAAGTTTCTAAAGAAATTGGAACTGACGAAATAGAGTCATATTCAGAAATAGACACTGACCAAACTCCTACATTCGAAAAGTTAACAAATAAACAAGAACTTGATGCAAATGTAAGAGTTACTCAAACTGAGACCTTAGCAGATTTAATACCAGAAATAAAAGAAAAGGGAATAGAGAAGATAGGCGTAGTATATTCAGACCATAGCAAGGGACAAAGTGGAAGATTCTCATTTATAGGAATTGATAAAGACGGTAACCTCCAAACAATAGATAGTTTAGAAAATATAGACGGAACAACTACGGGACAAAAAGTTACTTCTATAAATAGTGTAGATGGAAGTACTATCGAGCAAGAGCAAGTAGCAGGTATGGTTAGATTGGGAGACAGAGGTACTACAAATGGAGAAGAGGAATATTTATCTGTAAGGCAAGGAGATTATGGAATTATTGAGGTGGATTATGTAAGGGCAGATTTAAGTAAACCAGAAGATGAAAGATATATTTCTGCACCAATAGAAACAAAGAACATATATCCTACTACAAGAGAAGTAAGAGATTTTATGGATAGAAGTAAAAATACAGAAATAGATGATGAATTAAGAAGAGCAAATCCAGAGCTAGAAAGAGATGGGGAAACAGAGGCAAGAAATATAGATGATACAGCATCAAACGATATGGTTACACCAGATGATATAATTGTATTAGAAGATGGAACTGAAACAACATTAAGGCTAGAAGCAGAAAAAGCCAAAGTTTCGCCAGAAGAATTTACTAGAAGATATAACGAAGAAATAGGAGGGAATACTCCAGATGAAAAAATAGACGAACTTCATGAAGAAATTGAAGAAGAATTTGGTGCACCAAGTAGGGGCAGGTAAAGGAGGAAATTAGATGTCAGAAAAAATATATACTATAGATGAACTAAAAAAAATACTAGCTAGTGTGTTAAAAAACTTTGATGTAAAAAGAGCTATATTATTTGGTTCGTATGCAAAGAATAATCCTACTGCTAAAAGTGATATAGATTTGGTTGTCGATAGCGAGGGAAAATTGTTGAACATATATTTTTATGGACTTTTAGAGGATTTAATACAAAAACTACAAAAAGACGTTGACCTATTTGAAATATCCGAAATACAAAAAGATAGTAGAATATATAATGATATACAAAAGGAGGGAATAGTAGTCTATGAGAAGTGTCTCAAATAGGCGAAATCGTAAAAGAAATTGAAGAAGATACTATGAAAAAATATAGTGATATTCCTTGGAACAGTATTAAAGGTATGAGGAATAGAATTGTACATGATTATGAGAATGTTGACTTATCTGTATTATGGGGAACTATAAAGGAGAGTTTACCAGAGCTAAAAGAAAAACTAAAAGAAATTATAATAGCCGAAAAAGATAGTATTTTTTAACTGCAAAGAAACACATAAAAATCACTTTCGAAAATATAATTTAGAAGGTGATTTTTTGTATGTATAAAAGAGAAAAATATAAAACTTTAAATAAAATATTTATAGGGTTAATACTATTTATAACAATTTTTACAATCTTACCAAAAGAAAATTTGGCAGTAGAAGAGGATACAGAAGAAATAGATATAACATCGCGAATAGCTCTAATTTATGATAGAGCATCTGGAAAGATATTATATGAGAAAAACGGAAATAAACAAACTCCTATGGCATCCACAACAAAAATAATGACAGCAATAGTAGTACTTGAAAATGCAAATTTAAGTGATGAAGTTACAATAGATTCTAAAGCAGCAGAAATTGGTGGCTCTAGATTAGGATTAAAAAAGAATGACAAAATAACAGTAAATGATTTACTATATGGCTTAATGCTTCGCTCTGGAAACGATGCTGCAATTGCACTTGCTACCTTTGTGGGAGGGAGCGTAGAAGGTTTTGCAGAAATGATGAATAAAAAAGCGCAGGAATTAGGGCTAACTAATTCACATTTTGTTGTGCCACACGGCTTAGACAATGACGGTCATTATACAACTGCATTCGAGCTTGCAAAAATGGCTGACTATGCATTAGGAATAGATAAATTTAAAGAAATAGTAGGTTGTAAAACTGCTACTATATACATAAATGGATATGCAAAAACAATTAATAATACTAATAAATTACTTGGTAGTGTATCAGGAGTATATGGAGTAAAAACAGGTTTTACAAATGGAGCAGGAAGGTGTTTAGTAACTGCTTGCAAAAGAGATGATTTAGATATTATTACAGTAATAATAGGAGCAGATACAAACGAAATAAGAAGCGACGACACTATAAAATTAATTCAATATGCATACACAAAATTTGAAGTTGTAGATATAAAGCAAATTGTTGAAGAAAAATTTGAAGAATGGAAAAACATTAATGAAGGTAGAATATATGTGAATAAAGGAACGGAAAAAAAGGTAAAACTGTATTTAGAAGAGTTACCATATACAAAAATGGCAGTAAAAAAAGAAGAAATAGACAATATTAATATAGCTAGTACAATAATATATTATTTTGAAGCACCACTAGAAAAAGACAAGATTATAGGAAATTTAAAAGTTATGATTAATGATGAGGTAATAGAAATATTGGATATATATAATGAAAACGAAATAAGAAAAAAGGAAATGAAGGATTATTTAATCGAATTTCTAGAAATTTTAAGTAAAATTAATATTTTTTCTTCCTAGGTGACAAGTTTCGACAAAATAAATGGACATAATGTGTTACAATAACAGTAGAGGTAATGTATATGAAAGAAGAATATGAAAAAGCATTACAAAAGTTAAAAGAATTAAAGAAAAGGGTATCACCAAAGGAATGGAATCAAATAGCAAAAGAAGAAAATTTATTATCGTCGGAGACCATAAAATACATAGCACAAAAAGACTTTCATACGTTGCAAGCTGAACTAAAAGCCGAGTGTAGATAGATAGGAGGAAAAATAATAAAGCAACTTGCATGTGTAATTGCAGTTACACATACAAGCTGCTTATTATACAGCTTGGGTCATAAAAATATTTAACTTAGTATTGACTTTTAAAATTTTTTTTGCTATTATATTAATTGTTCTTTTATTTAGCGTGTGGAGTAGAAAACTATACTTGTTAAACTTAAATTATATCTGCATAATATTGTAAAATATATTAAATGCGAAAGTAGCTCAGTTGGTAGAGTGCAACCTTGCCAAGGTTGATGTCGCGGGTTCGAGTCCCGTCTTTCGCTCCATTTTATTATATATAGAACTATTTTTTATTAAACTTAGTAATATTTATTTTTTTGGCTCATATATTATATTATGAAGTTCATACTAATATTAGGTATTAAGCAAAAATGATTACGGCGATATAGCCAAGTGGTAAGGCACGAGTCTGCAAAACTCTGATCCCCGGTTCGAATCCGGGTGTCGCCTCCAATTTGAATAAGTTTAGATGGTTGTTACAAAAGGATATAATGTTTATTCAATATAGAAAGCATAAAAGATAATTATTATTCAAGAAACTTCTGGTGGCAAAATATTTGACAAATACCAAAAAAGATGTTATTATATATTTAGCTTAAGCAAATGTGTCATAGGTCGTATGAGACATATATGTAACTGGTGTGTGTAACTGCAATTACACATACTTTTTTTATGCTAAAATAAGCAACTAATCTGACTTTGTTGTCTATAACAAAAAAGCAGAAACAAACTGCAATTTGTTCCCACTTTCGACTATGTATGCAACCTAGTCTTTGCCATTCATCTTTTCATCTCTTAATTGGTAGTTCTTGTCTTTTTCAGCAAGTAACATTTTAATTAATCGTAAGATTAAGTCGTATGATGACATAGTATGTAACCCCCTTTCCATCCTTAAGTAAGGATTGCCTTTCTGTCAGTGAAAAGGTTGCTAACATATTACAATATTTCAAAATAAAAAACAAGCGAACATAGTAAAAATTTACAATTAATTTAAAGTGTAAATAAAATATAGAGCAAAAATGCTATTTCCCTAGAAAAAATCAACATAATATGCGTAAAACCATTGAAAATATTACAAAAATGTAATATAATTGTAATGTAGTGACAAAAAAATATATAGCTATCCTCCGTAAGCATATATAAAATATAATGCAAAACGAGGAAAAATAGGAAAATTATTGTATTGACTAAGGAAAAAAAACTAAGTAAAATATATAATATATTAAAAGGTAGAAAAGGATGGTAATATTTATGAAGCTAAGAAGACTAGCAGTAATGATATCAGTAATTCTATTAACACTCATACTAGCAAGCATTTTTAATGTAACTAATGCGGCAACAGGAAGTAAATACTTGGGAATAGAAATGCTTAGAAAATCTGGATTTGGATATAGAGCAGGCCAGAATAAGAATATATGGAAAATAGTTGAAGCTACCGACAGTAGTGGCTCGGTAATAAGCTATGATAGTGCAATATATTGTATAAAAGGTGGACCTGGATTTGGTTCAGAAAACTATACAGAAGAAATAAAGCATTATACGCAGTATTTTGATATGAAAGACCCTGATAGTATACCTAGTCCATACATAGAAGCATTGCCAGCTCCTAATAGTACAGAATATAAAGCTTTATTATGGCTCTTAGAACACATATATGTCCCAGCAAGTGAAAATGCAACGTCAGAAGAAATAACACAAGCCAGGGAATATAAGCAACAGCTATTAGAAGCATCTTATGACTATGACCAAGAGCAGTATGGTTTATTAAGTGATTGGGGTTATTTAACAGATGACGATATAGAGGTAGTACAACAAATAGCTATATGGCACTTTACAAATGAAGGGGATTCCTACGATTTAGGAGGAGCAAGCAAAACATTTGAATTGTATATAAACACAGTAAAAGGGCAAGCAGATCCACTAGCACCATTAAGTAGTGAAATAGGAGCAGGAGCAGTAGATGGCTGGTATAGAGCAGACGAAGCAATAGCTTTATATAGATACTTAATAGATACAGCAGAAGCAGAGGCAGGAAATTATGAAGTGGCACCAGCAAGCCAACCATATGAGTTAGCAGACCTAAATGCAACAGTAAGAACAGAAGGAAATAGCTACATAATAGGACCATTTAGAATAGATCAAGTAAGCGATACTGAGGCGACTTTAGAGGGAAAATTTACTTTAGCAGATGGAACAGAAATAAAACCAACATTACAAAGTGCAAGTGGAAGCAGATTTAATAGTTTGAATGATACAATAGGACAAGAATTTTATATAGTAGTGCCAACAAGCACAGATATAAGCCAAATAACATTTACAATAAGTGGAGTATACTATAACACAAAAATAGAATACTGGGCAATGGAAGACCCAACAAATGAGCAACCAGTAGCAATAGTAGAAAGAGAAGAAACACCTTATGAAGATAGTGTTACAATTAATTATGAAGAACCAGAACCAGAAATATTTGATTTGGCATTAAGAAAATTTATAGTATCAATAAATGGTGAATCACCAACAGTAAGTAGAGTACCACAAATAAGTGAAGATACTATTTCAGATTTAAGAGATGGTAGTACAACCACAGCAGAAAAAATACATACAAAAGACCCACTAATAGTAGAAACTGGAGATTCAGTAATATATACAATAAGAGTATATAATGAAGGAAATGTAGATGGAATAGTAACAGAAATAACAGACTACTTGCCAGATGGACTAAGCTTAAAAGCAAATAGTAGTACAAATACACAATATGGTTGGGTGGATAATGGAGATGGAACCATAACAACCAACTACTTAAATGGCCGAGTATTAGATGCATTTGATGGAACAACCTTAGATTACTTAGATGTGCAAATAGAATGTGAAGTAACAGCAAGAGCATCTGAAAATGGCACAAGTTTGAAAAACGTTGCAGAAATAACAGGAGCTACAAATTCAGAAGGAGAAGATATGACAGATAGAGACTCAACTCCTGATAATGTAGATGTACCAGGTTATGGAAATAGTAGCCAAGAAGATGATGACGATTTTGAAAACTTAATAATGGAAGGCAAATATTTCGACTTAGCATTAAGAAAATTCATAGTATCAATAAATGGAACAGCACCAACAGAAAGTAGAGTACCAGTTGTAGATGTTACACCACTTACTTCTGGAACAGGAACTACAGCAGAAAAAATCCATCCAAAAAATCCACTAACAGTAGAAACAGGAGATTCGGTAGTATACACAATAAGAGTATATAACGAAGGAGACATCGACGGAATAGTAACAGAAATAACAGATTACTTACCAGATGGCCTAAGCTTGAAAGCAGACAGTAGCATAAATACACAATATGGCTGGGTAGATAATGGAGATGGAACTATAACAACAAACTATCTAAAAGGACAAATACTAGATGCATTTAATGGAACAACATTAGATTATTTAGATGTTCAAATAGAATGTGAGGTAACAGCAAGAGTATCTGATACAAATACAAACTTAAAAAATATTGCAGAAATAACAGGAGCTACAGATTCAGAAGGAAATGACGTACCAGAAGATTTAATAGATAGAGACTCTACACCAGACAATGTGAACGTACCAGGTTATGGAAATAGTAGCCAAGAAGATGATGACGATTTTGAAGATTTAGTAATATTAGGAAAATATTTTGACTTAGCATTAAGAAAATTCATAATATCAATTAATGGTACAGCACCAACAGAAAGTAGGGAACCAGTTGTTGATACAACACCACTTACTTCTGGAAGCGGTACAACAGCAGAAAAAGTACATCCAAAAAATCCATTAATAGTAACAACAGGAGATTCAGTAGTATATACGATTAGGGTATATAATGAAGGACAAATAGATGGAATAGTAACCGAAATAACAGACTACTTGCCAGATGGATTAATCTTGAAAGCAGATAGTAGCATTAACACTCAATATGGCTGGGTAGATAATGGAGATGGAACTATAACAACAAATTACCTAAGTGGACAAATATTAGATGCATTTGATGGAACAACATTAGACTATTTAGATGTACAAATAGAATGTGAAGTAGTAGCAACAGTTACTGATACAGATATTAACTTAAAGAACATAGCAGAAATAACAGGAGCTACAGATTCAGAAGGAAATGACGTACCAGAAGATTTAATAGATAGAGATTCTACTCCAGATAATGTAGATGTACCAGGTTATGGAGACGAAAGCCAAGAAGATGATGACGACTTTGAAGATTTAGTAATACCAGGAAAATATTTTGACTTATCTTTAAGAAAATTTATTATCCAAGTTAACGATACAGAATTAAAGGATGAAGATGGAAACTATTTAAGAGAGCCAGTTGTTGATACAACGCCACTTACATCTGGAAGCGGTACTACTGCTATTTACAATCACCCTAAAGACCCTGTTGAAGTAGCTGTAGGAGATGAAGTTATATATACATTAAGAGTGTATAATGAAGGACAATTAGATGGATACGTATATGAAATAACAGATTATTTACCAGCAAATTTAGAATTCATCATTAATGATGAACTTAATGCAAAATATGGATGGCAAATAAGTAGTGATGGAAGAACTGTAACAACAGATATTACATCACCTGATACAGAATATTCAGCAAGCAGAGATACAATATATGCAGACAGAAAAACTGGAGCAGATAAAGTAATATTAGATGCATTTGATGGAACTAACCTAGATTATATTGATGTACAAATTAAATGTAGAGTTAAAGATACAGCATTACCAGAAGAAAAATTAACAAACATTGCAGAAATAACAGATTTTACAGACTCAAACAAAGAAGAGGTAACAGATAGAGACTCAGCAGAGGATAATGTTACAATTCCTTCAGATAGCACTTTACCAAATTACAAAGATACAGAAATAAATAGAGGAGACGAATATATTCCAGGACAAGAAGACGATGATGACTTTGAAAAATTAATAATAAAGAAATTCGATTTAGCATTAAGAAAATTTATAACAGGTGTAAACGAAAACGAAGTAACAGATAGATATCCAGTATTTAACAACAATAATGGAGTATATACATACACACATACAAAAGACCCAATATTAGTAAAAACAGGAGATATAATAATATATACAATAAGAGTATATAATGAAGGCGATATTGCAGGATATGCAGAAGAGGTAAAAGATGATTTACCAGAAGGCCTAGAATTTATACCAGACAATACAATGAATGTTAACTATAGATGGGTAATGTATGACGCAAATGGAGAAGTTACAGAAAATGTAGAAGAAGCAGAAACAATAAGAACAGATTACTTATCAAAAGCACAAGAGGATAGCACAGGAAGAGACAACTTAATAGATGCATTTGATCCGGATACAATGCCACAGCCAGATTATAGAGAGGTAAGAATAGCGTTTAGAGTAACAGAGCCAAACACTTCTGATAGAATACTAATAAATACAGCAGAAATTTCAGAGGATAGCAATGAAGATGGAGAACCTGTGGATGATGTGGATTCAACTCCAGATAATGACGAACCAGAGGAAGATGACATTGATATTGAAAAGGTTAAAGTAATTTACTTTGACTTGGCATTAAGAAAATTCATAACAGGTGTAAATGATGATACAATAACAAATAGAGTACCAGTATTTACTTATGAAGACGGAAAGTGCATATATACACATACAAAAGAACCTATTGAAGTTTCAAATGGAGACATAATAATATATACCTTAAGAGTATACAATGAAG